>JANXCF010000001.1:0-300000 GCA_025059995.1 Leptospiraceae bacterium | reverse complement strand
AAAAACACGGTTGACTTTGTTCCCAACTTTGATGATACACGAGAAGAACCCGTAGTTCTTCCTGCTGGGATTCCCAATCTCCTGATTAACGGCTCAAGTGGTATAGCAGTTGGCATGGCAACCAACATCCCACCCCACAATCCGGTTGAAGTTATAAGAGCCGTGAATGCTTTGATAGATAACCCCAATATAAGCATCAAGGAGTTAATGAAGATCATTCCCGCACCCGACTTTCCGACAGGAGGTATCATTATTGGTGATGAAGGGCTAAAAGCCGCATACACTCAAGGAAAAGGTTCCATCAAAATCCGAGCAAAAATCGAAGAAGAAGAGGACCCCAAACGCAAACGAAAATTACTTGTCATCAAAGAAATCCCCTATCAAGTAAGTAAAAAAGCAATATTAGAAAAAATTGGTGAATTAGTTCAAGAAAAGGTCATTGAAGGGATTATAGATATCAAAGATCTATCGGATAGAAACGGCATTCGCGTGGAAATAGAACTCAAAAAGGACATCAACATCCAAGTAGTTTTAAACCAACTTTACAAAATGACTCAACTTCAAGTGAGCTACGGGATCATCTTCTTGGCTCTTGTTGATGGACAACCAAAGATTTTAAATTTAAAAGAAATCTTAACTGAATATATCAAGCATCGTAAACAAGTCGTTTATCGTCGGACTCAATACGAGTTAGATGAAGCCGAAAAAAGAGCTCACATCTTAGAAGGATTAAAGGTTGCTTTGGATTTTATAGACGAAGTAATCAAAATCATTCGATCCTCTAAAACTGTTCAAGAAGCCAAAGAAAACTTGATGCAAAGATTTCAGCTAACCGAAATCCAAGCCAATGCCATTTTAGATATGAGATTACAAAAACTCACTTCTTTGGAAAGACAAAAAATCCTCGAGGAATTAGAAGAACTCAAAAAGAAAATCGAAGACTACAAAGACATCTTGTCCAAAGAAAGTAGGCAATACCAGATCATCAAGGAAGAACTAAATCAAGCATTAGAAAAAATCCAAAAAAATGGAGCCAAGAGACTGACCGAAATCAGCGGTAGCTCCGACGTCATCACCACATTTGACATAACAGATTTAATCCACGAAGAAGATGTGATTATCTCAATAACCAATGATGGTTTTATTAAACGAACCAATATAGACACCTTCAAAAGACAAAAACGTGGTGGGAAAGGAATCAAGAGCACCAATCTAAAAGAAGAAGATACCATTAGACTTCTTTATCATTCCTCCACTCACGAAACCTTACTTCTCTTTTCGAACAGAGGAAAGGTCTTTGCCTTGAAGGTTTACGAAATCCCTGATTCGACCAAAGAATCTCGAGGGAAATCTCTCAAAGCTCTCTTAAATTTAGCTCAAGAAGAAATGATCACATCTGTTTGTTCGGTCAAAGCGTTCCCAAAAGATCATTCATTGGTTATGATTACCAAAAAAGGGATTTTAAAGAAAACCAACTTAGAAATCTTCAAAAACGCTACAAAAAAGGGGATTATGGCTATCCAACTTAGAGAAGATGATGAACTTATGAATGTGATTGCCGTAGATCCCAAAAATGAAATCATCATAGCCACAAAAATGGGCTTAGCTCTTAGAACAAACATAAGTAAAATGAAGGATCAAGGAAGGAACGCTTCCGGAATTATTGGAATGAGGCTAAGTGATGATGATGTAATTATTGGAATGGATATCCTAAAAAAAGGTCAATACATCCTTGTGGTTTCTGAAAACGGATACGGAAAACTCATGGAAGAAAAACTTTTCTCTACAAAAGGTCGTGGTGGCAAAGGCATTCATTATATGAAAATCACAGAAAAGACTGGACATCCTGTTGCCATCAAGTCCTTAAATCGAACTGATGATATTTTTATCATCCAATCCAATGGAAAGATCATTCGTCTCTCAGCAGAAGAAGTTTCAGTTCAGGGAAGAAGTGCCAGTGGAATTAAGTTGATTGATGTTCCTCAAGGCGAGGACTCGGACGAAAAAGTTGTTGATGTAGCCGTGGTTTCGAGTTCCAAAAAATAAGCATGTGTTTTTCGGTTCGTATTCATAGTTCCATTGATGATATCATTAATCGCTTTCAGGTTCAGTTTTATGGAAGTTTGGACAGTCTGATACAAGGGGATCTTCTTGCTTTTACTCATCCCTATTTACCCGTAATCACTAAAGAAAAACCCAATGAGCTCTTGTTTTTTCGATGGGGGCTTATTCCGAATTGGGCAAAAAACGAGGAGATCGCAAAGCACACGTTGAATGCAAGATGGGAAACTCTTTCAGAAAAACCAGCATTCAAAGATTACACCCAAAATCGGTGTTTGATAATCGTGAATGGTTTCTACGAGTGGAAATGGTTAGACCCAAAAGGAAAAAGAAAGGAAAAGTACTACCTAACTTTACAAGAAAACCCTTCCGAACCTTTTGCTATCGGAGGTATTTATAACTTCTGGAAAAATCCCAAAACCAATCAACTAATTCCAACCTTTACTCTCATCACCCAACCAGCCAATAAACTCATGGAAGAAATCCATAATTCAAAAAAAAGGATGCCACTTTTGCTTACAAAAGAGACTGAAAGGGATTGGCTTTTAGGCAAAATCCATGAAGTTCCTGATGTAAAGCTGCAAGCAACCAAAATCCAAAAATCTACTTCCGAGAATTTTCAATTATTATGAACGAAAAATTATCTTTGACTTTATTCTCTATACATTGCTTGATGATTTTTTCACCTTTTTTGAAGAGCTCGATAGGACTCGTCAAGATTTGTTTTAGTTTTTTGTCAGGTATTACTTCCCAAACCCCATCTGAACATAAAAAAAAATTCTTTTTTTCCAGTGGTAAAGTTATTGATTGGAATTCTAACTTTTCAACATCAATGTTGGTTGTAATTGCTGATTTGAGGTAATTCCTCATTGGATGGAAAGGTACGTCTTCGTACTTTAAAAATCCTTTTTCAACTAAATCTATCACATGAGTGTGATCATGGGTAATCAACTCCAATTTTTGTTCATTCCAAGCATAAATCCTTGTATCTCCTACATGAAAAACATTCACATTTTCATTATTCACTAAAATAGAAGAAATAGTTGTTCCCATACCTTCTAAATCCGCTTTTGTTTTTACTTCAAAATTCAAAGACTGATGCATCTTTTGCAATATACCCAAATAATCTTTTTTTTGTAGAAGCTCTTTGTTTTCTTTTAGATCCTTCAAAACAAGGTAGCTAGCAACCTCTCCTCCTGGTCTTCCTCCAATACCGTCCGCAATCCCAAAAATCAATGGGGTTTTTTGCGAGAGCTCAATTTCCTCACATGTATCCATGCTTATGTTCGAAAGGATTCGATTATGAATTAGCAAACTATCTTCATTTTTTTTTCTTATACCTGCATTGGTAAAATAAAGAACTTTCATTTTATTTTTGATTTATGGGCTGAATCACGAGTTTTTGTTCATACGTAAATTCTTTTTGCTCAGGTTTATATAACTTGAATTCCCTATATTGGTTCTTTAAAAAATACCGGATTTGATCTGCATAAAATTCATTAAAAGGATTTCCACTGACACCACTTGGAATAATTCTTAAAGAATCATGAATTCTTCCTGGAAGTAGGATCAACCTTTCCGAAACACCAGAGCGAACTTTGTATGGGAACTTTTCCAAAGGAAAATCCATCATACTTACCGTCGAGAATGAACCTTGAGTTTCATAGGGTCCTCGATTGAAGATTTTTGCCATGAGGGGATTTCGACCAAAAGGATGCTGATACTCAAGCATGTGAACTTTTCCCCACTTCCATTCTTGAATGTTCTCGGAGTAGGCTTTGAGGGTTTCTATTGCCTCAAGGAAGCTCTTTTGAATTACGTCTTTTCTGGTTTCAGTTTGAGGAGTTTGAGGATGATCAAACCAAAAAGAAGTTTCATTTTTTAAAAAGATACGAAGTGCAGTGATAGGAATGAATTGTTTTTTTATGTAATACTTATAAAGCTTTTCCCCTAAATGAGGAAAGAAAGTATTGTAAACCATTTTTGATAACATCACATGAAAAACCGAAGATGCAATACTTTCTTTATTGGTTTCGTAATTCCAGTTTTTTAAGCTTTCAATGGCTTGTTTCGCTAAGGGATTTTGGGAAAGATCTAATGTTTCTAGGTCCTTAAGAAAAATGGGGGTCAATTCTTCGGCAATCAGAGCTTTCGAGTCAATTTGTAAATTTTTTATATCATCAATGGAGAATTTTTCTTTGGAATTGAGAACTTGTTTGATTCTTTCATACCGATCCGCATGATGATAATAATTTGAAATCACATAGGGATACTTTGAAGAATGTTTATTATTTGCTGTGGCTATCCATCCTTTTGCGGGGTTTCGTAATCTTGGGAGCTGATTTGAAGGAACATATCCAATCCATTCATATTGACCATTCCAACCTGGCATAGGAAGTAGTCCACTAAATCCAATTCGTATGGGAATTCCCACTGCTGCTGTGAATCCTATGTTTCCATCTTTGTCGGCATATACCCAGTTTTGTCCTGGTGTTCGAAAAAACTCAGTCGCTTTTTCTAAATCATCAATGTTTTTGGCTTTGTTTGCAATGTATATCCCAATGGCAGAAAGAAAATGATCATATGCTGTCCAACGCATGCTGAAAACTTCTTCTGTTTGAATTGGATATATGAAATTGATGATGGGACCCCGATGGGTTTTATAAATGAAAAACTCTTCTTCTTGCGTTTGACCATCTTTTGTTGTTTTGAATATTTTTTTTTCAATCGCAAAATCCCTGTATTGTCCACGAAAGAGATACTGTTGAGGATTATTGGGATTGACTTGTTCAATGTAAAAATCGATATCATCTGCCATCACGTTTGTGTATGCCCATGCGACGTTTTCATTGGCTCCAACGATAACAAAGGGTATCCCTGGAAGTAAAACCCCTGATACATTATACTCTGGTGTAATCAGTTGAGCCTCATACCAAATTCCTGGAATACGGAATGCCAAATGCATATCACTTGCCAAGATAGGAGTTCCTGTTTCTGATTTGGAAGGAGAAATGACCCAGTTATTGGAAGCCCCGATTTCGTGGTCACCAAAAAACTCTCTGGTTTGATAAAACCATTCCAGAAAAGTCAATATTGTTTCATTGGTCGTTTTTTTATTTTGATTTTTTGTGACTTCTAAAATCTCACCCTTTTGAGGAAGGTAATCAGGAAAAAGTTCTTTAGCTCTTTCTAAACCAAACTGCTTTGCAATCAAGTAATGAACAATCTCAACATCATAACCCGTATTCAAATCAAAGCTCATGTAATAAAACACGGCAACACTGTCCGTAGGAGTCCAAAGTTCTGGTTTGTATCCCAAAAGAGTAAATTCTATAGGAAGGCGGTTCTCTTTGATGAAGTGATTTACTCCATCAGAGAAGCTTTTGATTAAGCTTTTGATGTCTTCGGGGTATGCTTCCCACATCTCGTTTAAACTTTTGCCTGATGTGATGGTTAAAAAAAACTTATCCGTAGGTATCAATGCTGAACCTAAAACTTCGGAAAGTCTTCCTTGCACAGCTCTTCGGATTAAATCCATTTGAAAAAGACGATCTTGTGCCATCGCATAGCCAATCCCAAAAGCCAAGTCGGTTTCATTTTCTGCTTTTACAATAGGCATTCCAAATTTATCCCGATAAATCGTAATGGTATCTCGTATTCGATCACTATAGATTTTTCCTTCATAGTTTGGTAGAGTGAATTGTATGAATATAAAAACAGCAGAAAGAATTACTATGAGTAAAAGAAAAACTAATCTAAAAAAGATTTTAAACATGCTGTAATGAAAATCATTTTTATTTTCTTGTCAATTATTAAGCAATACAATACATTTTCCTTAAGAAGGAGAATAAAAATGAACAATCAAAATCACTTAGAAAGCAAACTTAATGAAGACTCCCTTTCAGAAACATTAAAGTTCAAATTCATTCGAAGATTTTTGAAATTTCGATATATGCTACATTTATATTATTATATTATATTGTTGCAATCTCAACAAATAATCATTTTTTACAAAGATGTTTTTATCTCAGATAAAAACTAGGTATCAAAATTTGATGAGAAAAATTTTTTCTAACTATACTCGAAGTATATTCAACTATCAAGAAGAGTTTTATAATAGCAAGCTAATAAATAAAAACAACATATCCCCTTAAGAAGAAATTTATGATTTTACTTGGCAATACTTGACAAAGAATACTCTATACGAAAGGTGATAGACATGCAGGAAATAAAAACAACCACACGTGAGAATAATTTATTTAACAATTATGATGAAGTCATGTCGAAATTTACTTACTTTCTAATCAACTTTCGATACTTGATTTCTTCTTTCTATATCATAGGCATAACAATCAGTTTTCAATCAATACCAATAAATCATGCTATTGCATATTATACTGTTGCAGGAATCATGTTAGCTACGAATTTCGTTTACTCTAAAATAATAAAAAATCAAAAATTTAACAAAAGATATACTACGATAAACCAAATGAATTATCTTATCACCCTAATAGACATTGTTCTAACTTTCATTGTTTATTCCATAATAGTTTTGGAAAATAATATTGAGGCTGCTGACTTTTGGAAAACTCCTATACTCCACACAATACCTATTCTTTATATTTTTTTTGGTAGTTTATATTCTTCAAATAAGACTCAATCATACCTTGTCGGTTCAGTAACCTCATTTTTTGAAGCTGTTTTGTTTGGTCTTACTAACTTTTATGCAGGAGTTACTTTTACAAAAGATAATCAACTTGCATCTCAACCAGGATTTGTCGCTTGGGTTCTACCCATTTTATTGATTGCATTTTATATAATTTTTACTATCATTTTTACAAGCTTTTCAAGTTTGTTTAAAAACTTATTTCAATCGTTGATTTACAACCAAACTATGCTTAATTCAAAGATGAAACAGATTGAGGAAACTAATCAGAAAATTACTTCTGACTCAACAGCTATGGGCGAGTATATTGACTTTATTGCAAGTTTCTCCAATAAGTTCATGAAGGAAATCCAAGATCAAAGTGCTTCCATCCAACAAATTTCTGCTACTATGGAAGAATTATCTCAAACCTCCATTAAAACCACAGAAATGATCTCCTACCAATACCGAATGATTGAAGAACTAAAATCTCATACCTCATCTCTCGAAAAGGTTCTTTCTGAAGTTAATAAAAGCTCCCTCGAACTCTACCAAGAAATCCTCAAAGCCAAAGAAAAGTCATCAGAATCCAAAACTGCTTCTGAAAATTTAAAAAGAATCATGGATACTCTCAAAAACTCCTTTCAAAAAGTAAATGAAGTCAACACTATCATGAAAGAAATCGCCGACAGAACCAATCTCCTTTCTCTCAATGCCTCAATTGAAGCCGCAAGAGCTGGTGAACATGGGAAAGGCTTTGCTATCGTGGCTCAAGAAGTCAACAAACTCGCAGAAAACAGCATGGAAAACGCCAAAAATATAAGCAAAATCATCAAGGAAAGTTCCCAAAATCTCCTCGTTGGGGAAAACAGCGTCAACATCACCACCAACCTTATTGACATTCAAAACCAAAATTTACAAACTACTATTCGGTTTTTCGAACAGCTCAAAAACCACATCCAAAATCAAATTCAAATCAATCATAAATTCATCCAATATCTTGATGAAATCTACAAAGTAGGCAAAGAAATCGAAAGCTTTTCAAAAGAACAAAATCGAGGTGTAGAAGAAATCACCAAAACTTTATCTGTTATGGAAAAATCCATCCAAAAGATCGTGCAAAAGTTCATAAATTTAAATGACCAAATCCATAGCCTAAAAAATTTATCTGAAAATTTGAAAAACTTCGTAATGAATAATCAACAAAGGTAGTGTATGAATAACCACCAACTCTTCTCTGAAAAAGAAGTGGAAGTTTCGGATGCTTTAGCACACAATCTCACGGAAGAAGAGTTCAAGGAAATAAAAAAGCTCTTAGGTAGAAACCCCACTTTTACAGAGTTAGGGATTTTTTCTGGAATGTGGTCCGAACATTGTAGTTATAAAAACTCAATTTTAGTTCTGAAAGAACTACCCAAAGAGTCTGCCAGAACTGTCGCAAAAGCCGGAGAAGAAAATGCCGGAGCCCTAGATATTGGAGATAATTTAGTTGTAGTTTTCAAAATCGAATCCCACAATCATCCAACGGCAGTAGAACCTTTCCAAGGCGCGGCAACGGGTGTGGGAGGTATCATGCGGGATGTCTTTACTATGGGGGCAAGACCACTTTGTTCGTTAAATTCTTTACGTTTTGGTCCTCCTGAACAACCCAAAAATCAATACTTATTTCGAAGAGCTGTTGAAGGGATTGCTTTTTATGGAAATTGCTTAGGGGTTGCCGTTGCTGGTGGAGAAGTTTTTTTCGATCCATCTTACACGAAAAACTGCTTAGTGAATGCCATGACGGTGGGAGTTGCCTTCAAACACCAACTAGCAAAAGCTAGAGCTTCTGGCATTGGAAATCCTGTTTTTTACGTGGGAGCTGACACTGGTCGAGATGGCATTCATGGTGCAAGTTTTGCCTCCCAAGAACTTAACGAAAAAACACAAACCCAAAGAAGTGCTGTTCAAGTTGGTGATCCCTTTAAAGAAAAACTCCTCATGGAAGCAACGTTAGAAGCGATACGTAGTGGTGCGGTGATTGGCATTCAGGACATGGGAGCTGCGGGATTATCATCAAGTAGTTCAGAAATGGCTGCAAAAGGAAACGTGGGAATCGATTTATTTTTAGACAAAGTTCCTCTTCGAGAAAAAGGCATGATTCCTTATGAAATCATGCTCTCAGAATCGCAAGAACGAATGCTTGTGATTGTGGATAAAGATAAAAAAGACATAGTAAAAAAGATTTTCGATAAGTGGGGTCTTCATTCCGAAGAAATAGGAGTTGTCACCGATACAAAAAGACTTCGAGTGTTTTTCCAAAACAAACTCTATGCTGATATTCCCGTTCATGCATTATCCACCGAAGCTCCGAAATACAAAAGAGATACGCAAAAACCACCACATATCGAAGAAGCCCTCACATGGAACGAAAAGGAACTCACTATTCCTGACGAGAAAGAATTAGTTGAAATTTTTTATAAAATCTTAAAAACACCCAATGTTGCTTCGAAAAGACCTGTATATGATCAGTATGATCAAGAAGTGGGGCTTGTTCGCGTGCAAGGTCCTGGTGGTCAAGGTGGTTTAATCAGAATCCCAGCAAATCTCATAGAAGATTTGGAATTGGAGAATGAATCTTATATTAAGTCAATAAAACTTTCGAAAGAAGAAAAAGAGAGAATTTCTCGAAAGGGAATTGCCGTAAGTGTTGATTGCAATCCTCGCTATGTTTACTTAAATCCTTACGTTGGAGCACAACTGGCTGTTTTCGAATCTGCAAGAAACGTTGCTGTGTTGGGTGCAGAACCCATTGGGATTACCAACAATCTGAATTTTGGCAATCCCTACAAACCCGAAAATTACTACATGTTTGAGCAAAGTGTGAAAGGTATGGGGGATGCATGTAGGGTTTTAAACATTCCTGTTACAGGGGGCAATGTTTCTTTTTATAACGAAAGTGATGAAGGGGTGATTCTACCCACGCCGACGATTGGGATGGTGGGAATCATGGAGGATGTTTCTAAAGCTATTCAGCCTTTTTTTCGAAAAGAAGGTGATCAGGTGATCTATCTCGTTGGTAAGTTTGAGCCCACTTTTGGAGGTTCTGAGTATTTATATCTAATGAAAAATCAAATCACCGGAAAAATCCCCGATGCATATCCAGAAATCGAAAAAAAGTTGATTGAATTTCTTTTGTATTGTTTCAAGAAGGAATGGATCTTATCCGCAGGGGATCTTTCTTTAGGAGGGCTTTCCGTGATTTTATTCCGAATGGCTTACCATAGTTGGAGTCAATCTTTTACTCCATTTCTTCTTGATGTAGAAGTATTAAATGAATTTTATAAAATTTTTAAACGTTGGGATAAAATCTTTTTCGGAGAAACCAGTGCTTCAATCATCATTAGCCTCAAGAGAGCTAATGAAAAACATATCCAAGAATTATTAAATAACTTGGATTTACCCTATTGGAGGTTGGGAGAAGTTAATCCAAACCTACAAATGATTGACTTTGGAGTTTTTAAAGCAGAGATTCAAAAATCGATTGATTCTTTCGAAAAACCCTTACAATCAGTCTTTTATCACTATTAACTTTTTATAATCATCAATCAGAATAAACTTTTTTCTAATGATTTAGCATTCTGATTTTATTAAATTTTTTTGTAAAATTTTTTTACTTTTTTATGCTTGAGAAATCGATCAAAGAATTTGCTAATGTGCTTTACGTCGTATGTATTTAAAATCATTTAAACTACTTTACTTTTTGTTTTGATGTGGAAAACTGCAATTTATGAGAAAAACAAGAATCCCTTTAATTGCTGCGAATTGGAAGATGTATAAAACTCCTAAAGAATCCCTTCAATTTTTGTTGGAATTACAATCTATTTTGAAGCCTACAAAATCAGAAGTTCTCATTTGTGCTCCTTATACCTCATTACTTATGTTGAACATGTTTACAACACCTCAAATCAAGATTGGTGCACAAGATCTGCACTGGGAAGAAGAAGGAGCTTACACAGGAAAAGTCTCGGCAAAAATGATCAAAGACTCAGGATGTGATTACGTAATCATTGGACACTCAGAACAAAGAACCTATTTCTATGAAACTGATGAAACCGTAAACAAGAAAATTCGAAAAGCTCTTGAACACAATTTAACCCCGATTGTTTGTGTGGGAGAAACCCTAAAAGAACGTGATGAAAACCAACACATGATGGTTGTAGAAAGGCAAGTTATCAAAGCATTTGAAAACATCAAAGACATAAAAGAAACAGTGATTGCTTACGAACCTGTATGGGCAATCGGAACGGGAAGAAACGCCACACCCGAACAAGCCCAAGAAATGCAGAGTTTTATTCGTGAGATTATAAAAAAACTATATGGTCAAGATAAAGCAGAGAAAATGAGAATCCTTTATGGGGGAAGTTTAAAACCTGAGAACGCAAAAGAAATCTTTTCCCAACCCGATATTGATGGAGGCTTGATTGGAGGAGCTTCGCTAAAAGTAGACTCTTATCACAAACTTATCTTAGCATACGAAGAACTATTGTAATTCAATTGTTTTTCGATAACCAGTCCTTCCATCATAGAAATAAAGCTTATCGTCTCTTCGTGTAATTGTGATGGGAGGTAATTTGGGCTTAAAAAAGATTTTGGTAATGTTATTCCAGTAGCTGTCATTTGGTTCGATAAAAACAAAGTG
Source organism: Leptospiraceae bacterium (assembly GCA_025059995.1). Classification (NCBI taxonomy): domain Bacteria; kingdom Pseudomonadati; phylum Spirochaetota; class Leptospiria; order Leptospirales; family Leptospiraceae; species Leptospiraceae bacterium. The sequence goes on along the minus strand of JANXCF010000001.1, from coordinate 288,613 downwards.
GTTGAGGGTCTGATGTTCTTTGAATTCAAATTCTCTTTTGAAGAAAGGTGTGGTAAAAACATTCATTCCATAGCCAAAAAAACTAAAATTTTCAATAAAATTCACATAACGAAATAAACTTCCATAATAAGACAAACCAGGATCATTTTGTAAGAAAGTAAGTTGAGAAGTTAAAAAAGGGATCACCTCGATTTCATACATTGGAATTTCTGATTGGTAGAAAAAATACAATATAAAGACATTCCTTGAAAAGTTTGGATAGACTCTTGCTTTTTGGATTAACTCCTCATTGAGGATGTTTATTATTTGTTCTTTCTCGATCTGAAAATTTTTATCAGCTAAAGAAGAAAAATCAAAATGAATCCATACTACATTTTTTTGAGCTTTATAGCTTTGGTAATTTTCATAAGAAAAATTTATAAACTTTTTAAACAAATCATAACCTTGATGATTTTCTTCTTCATATCTGAGGAAGACCTCACAGCCAATATCCAATTTTGGAATGTTTCTGGGGCGAAAATAATTTTGCTTTCCATCAAATCCTATGCATATAGTCCTGTAGTAATTTTCTGTGAAAAAAGTAAAAAAACTTTTAGGCTTGATTGAAAGTTGATCTTTTGTATAAAGTGACACTTCAAAAGACGAAAGGTTATAAATTAGACCAAATAAGGTGTGATCGATTCTTTCAGAAATTGAAATTGAAAGATTTTTATTTGGAACCGGTTTTTTTGGCAGATTGATTGTGATTATAAAGTAGTGAAAGTTGTTTTTTACTATGATTTGAGTTTCATTCTGATTAGGTTGATACTTTCCTTCGCTTCTTTCAAACAAATTGAAGTTGTTAAGATCATTCCCCAATACGGTATTTTCACCATCTTGATCTTCATCTGAAAGAAAATGCAATCCATACAATCCATAGATAAACAATATGTCTCTTGTTTCGTAAAAAAGCTTTTGCTTCATTCTTAAAAAATCAGAGTTCTTTAAATAGAAATAGGTGAACATCCAAACAGAAAGGGGAAAAAACAAAAAAATTAAAAAAGGCAAAAGGATGATTCTTTTTGCTCGTTTGAATTCAAAATTTATTACTAAAACATAACCTATGATAGCTGTAGTCAATATCAAGCCAAGTAGCACCAGCAAATAAGAAAAAAATTCTTGATAATAAACTTTTATAGAGAAAAGAAATATAAGATTAAAAATCAAAATCAAAAGAAACCAAAACGGATAATGATATGACTCATAATAAATTTGAAGTCCTACTCTTCTTCTTGCCTGTAAATACAAATAAAACAAAAACGTTAAATAAAAGAACCAAAGATAAAATTCCCACCAAACAAAAGTTTTCGACAAAAGAAGATACAATGACTTCAACAATCCATAAGAAAGTAAGCTGGCTGTGATAACAAAACCACCATTAAGACCATAAAACAATGGGATAATTAAAACGACCACAAACGAAATAATCAAAACGAAAATCAAAACCATCAAAGAAGAAGGACTTTTCAATAAATCCAAAAACCCAATTTCCATTACAACCCAGTCAAAATAAGGAAAAACTACTAAAAGAAATGCGAGGATAGCGGGTATCGAATATTTCCACAGTTCTTTTAACCTCAAAGAGACAGCTGAGAAAACTTTAGAAACAAAATAAATTCCATCCAAAACAAAAAATAAAATCAAAGAAAAGGACCACGAAAGCAAAAGATACCCAAAGAAAAGCTCAAAATCTAAAACAAAAAGATTTCGATGAAATAACCACTCTGAAAGGAAAACCAAAACCAAGAAAAAAGAAATAATTACAACAATTTCCCAACGATAGCGAATGTATTTTAAATACCTCACTTCTCTATTTATCGTAATATTTAAAAAAACCTACGATTGTTTTTCATAATCTCAAAACAAGTCAATATTAAAAAATAAATTGACTTTAAACAGTGGTTTTTCTTATTTGGATGTATGAAATCATTAACCGCCCAGGATTTTCAAAAAGAAGTCATAGAAGCTTCTCATCAAGTTCCAGTTTTAGTCGACTTTTGGGCAGAATGGTGTGCTCCGTGTAGAATCCTAAGTCCTGTATTAGAGAAATTAGAACGTGAATACCAAGGAAAATGGAAATTAGCCAAAGTAAATACTGATTATGAACCCGAATTGGCAATGAAGTTTCGTGTAACTGGTATTCCTCATTGTGTTCTCTTCAAAAACGGAAAAGCAGTTGACTCATTTACAGGAGCACTTCCTGAGCCCCTTATTAGAAAATTTCTCGATAAACATATTCCCAACGAAGAAAGGGATTATTTCGTAAAAGAACTACAATCAAACGTTCCAGAAAAAATCAAAAATGCTGTATCAAAAATCATAGAGAAAAAAATTGATGGAACAGAAGTTTCTTTTCATCTATGGAAATCTATGAGCATATATATTGCAGAAAAAGATATTGATATGGTCAAAAAAATCTTAAACTACTTGATAGAACGAAAAGCTGAATATGCCTCCTCTGCAACATCTCTATTGGATTATATAAAAAAACACGAAGACCAAGAATATTTTTGGGAATACTTAAATAAATTCATTCATCTTTTTGGAAACGAAAACCAACAAAGGGAAACCTTAGAGTTTTTCTACCAATTAATTGAACAAAACCTCAGTCGAAAAATGGAACTTAAAGATCACTTGGTGACTTGTTTTAATATTTTAGGACAGAATCATCCCCTCTCGAATGAATACAGAAAAAAACTGTCTCGACTTCTTTTTTAATTTTTCTTTTCGTTAGTCCACCCACTCTGCTATAAATAGGTTTGTGTCCCTTGGTCTTTTTGCATTCCGATTGCTTGCGAATACCAACCAATAGTGATCTTTGTGTTTATGGAATGAAAACATGGGGAAAGACTCAAACTCATTTCCAAAGGTAACTTGTTCTAAATTCGTTCCATCTATATTAATCATGAACAAATGGAAAGTTCTCCCTCCCTTTTGCAAAACATGATGGTTTGAGGAAAATAAAATTTTCTGATCACTTGGATGGAAAAATGGAGACCAGTTAGTTCCCGGAAGAAACGTGACTTGTTTTTTGTTCTTTCCATCTGCGTCCATTACGTAAACATTCAGTTCTGATGGTTGAACCAGATTTTTAGACAACAATTCTTTGTATAGGGTAATCTCTTCTTTGGTTTTGGGACGTGAAGCTCTCCATACAATTTTTTTTGAGTCATACGAAAAGAAAGCACCACCATCATAGCCTAACTCATTTGTAAGTTGTTTTTCTTCACCGGTGATTAAATCTTTTCTCCAGATTTCTAAATCTCCACTTTTCATGGAAGTATAAACAACATATCGTCCATCTGGAGAAACAGTTGCTTCTGCATCATAACCTTTGTTAGCTACGAATTTCTTTAGTTCTTTCGTTTTAGGATTGAAAAGATAAATATCATAGTCAAAAAGTTGCCAGACGTATTTACCTTGATAAGTTCTGATTGGGTTAGGACACTCAGGAAAAATTTCATGGGTTGATGAATAAAGGATTTGATTATCTTTTAAGAAATAAGAACATGTCGTTCTACCTTTACCCGTGGAAATTAACTCATATTGAAAGGTGTTATTCTTCGTAAAGTCCAATGACGAAATATCGATTCGATAGATTTGATCACACTCTCTCTGCGTTTGGGTTCGATAATTCCAATCACTTTGAAATACCAACATTGAGTCATCAAAACTGAAATACCCTTCAGCATTATTTCCAAAGAAAGTAAGTTGCACCATGCTTTTGAAGCGCTTTTCGTTGGGATGAATCAGAAGTGGTGTTATACTTTTTTCTTCGAGTTGTTTTTGAAACAAAGAGCTGCATGCTGTATTAAAGACTAAAACAAACAAGAAAAAGATGATTTTTCTTTTCATTTATTCTCTTTTTTTTTTGCTATTGCTTTTCTTTTTGGAGATTTGAGTTCAAGCAATTTTTGCTCTCCTATGAATTTTAGTTTGGCAGTTTCTTTTCCCTCTAAGCTCAACATCCAGTCCCGAAGAAGGGCGGCTTTCTCGAAGTCCAATTTTTCTGCTGCTTCCAACATGGCTTTTTTGATTTTTTCTATTTTCTGAGAAATCGAAATTCCTGACAATTCTAATTCTTTTTCTAATTCTTCGTATGTTTTTATTTCTTCTTCGATTTCTTGGAGCTCTATGTCTCTTGGTAAGATGTCATCAATTCTCTTTTTGATGGTTTCTGGCGTGATACCATGAAGTCGGTTGAATTCTTCTTGGATTTTTCTTCTTCGTTGAGTTTCTTCAATCGCATATTTCATTGAGGGTGTGATTTTATCAGCATAAAGAATTGCCATACCATCAACATTTCTTGCAGCTCTTCCGATAGTCTGGATCAAAGAACGAGCATTTCGCAAAAAGCCTTCTTTGTCAGCATCCAAAATGGCAACGAGGGAAACCTCAGGAATATCCAATCCTTCCCTGAGTAAATTTACTCCTACTACCACATCATAAATTCCTTTTCTTAAATCTCGAATGATTTCCACTCTTTCTATGGTATCAATCTCTGAATGTAGATAAGCAACAGAAATATCTAACTCCCGTAGGTAATCTGTCAAATCCTCTGCCATCTTGATGGTCAAAGTTGTTACTAAGGTTCTTTGATTTTTTTTGATTCGTTTTTTGATTTCTATGATCAAATCTTCAATCTGATTTTTTGTAGGTCGCACTTCAACAATTGGATCCAAAAGTCCCGTTGGTCTTACTAATTGTTCTACTACAACTTGAGCTCTGTTTAATTCATACTCTGCTGGTGTTGCTGAAACATACAAAATGTTTTTTGCTTTCTTTTCGAATTCTTGAAAGTTCAAAGGACGATTATCCAGAGCTGAAGGCAATCGAAATCCAAAATCAACTAAGGTTTGCTTTCGTGAACGATCTCCTTCGTACATTCCTCGAATCTGTGGGATTGTGACGTGACTTTCATCAATGATCACCCAAAAATCATCCGGAAAATAATCCAGTAGTGTTGCTGGAGGTTCTCCTGGCTTTCTTCCCGATAGATGCCTTGAGTAGTTTTCAATCCCATTACAATAACCCAATTCCATGAGCATTTCTAAGTCATATTTTGTTCTCATTTGGATTCGCTCTGCTTCTAATAACTTCCCTTGGCTTTTGAAAAACTCTATTCTTTCTTTGAGTTCTTCTTCTATGGCTTTGATGGCTTCTTTTAGTCTTGGGGGTGATGTGATAAAGTGTTTTGCAGGATAAATGATGATGCGATTGAGTTTTTCTAATATTTTGCCAGTTAAAGGATCAATCAAGCTCAAAGATTCAATCTCGTCGCCAAACCATTCAATACGAACTGCCTCTTGACGATATGCTGGGATGACTTCAACCGTATCACCACGAACCCGAAAAGTTCCCCTTGCGAATTCAACGTCATTTCGAACATATTGAATAAAGATGAGTTTCTTTAAAACCTCATCCCGATCTATCGTGAGTCCTACATCCAACAAGATGGTGCTTTCTTTGTAATCCTCTGGAGAACCCAAACCATAGATTGCAGAAACTGAAGCCACAATCACCACGTCCCTTCGCTCCAATACAGCTGAAGTTGCTCTCAAACGAAGACGATCAATCTCATCATTGATACTCGCATCTTTTTCGATGTATAGATCCGTTGTAGGAACATAAGCTTCGGGTTGATAGTAATCATAGTAAGAAACAAAATACTCAACAGCATTCTCGGGAAAAAATTCTTTGAATTCTTTGTACAATTGAGCAGCTAAGGTTTTATTGTGGGTGAGGACCAAAACAGGTTTTTGTACGCCCTCTATAAAACCCGCCATTGTGAAGGTTTTTCCTGAGCCCGTTACTCCCACTAGACACAACTGATTTTTGCCAGATTTCGCAGCTTCAACAAGTTCTCGAATAGCCCTGGGTTGATCTCCTGCAGGTTTATACGAAGAGATGAGCTTGAATTTTTTCATTTTAATTTTTTTGAAGCTCGAAAAATTGCTATTTTTTTATCTTCTATTCTATCGAAATCAATTTCGTCGAATAGTTTTGACATTACTAACATACCCCGCATTAATGTTAGAGAGCTATCGTATTTCCCTCGCTTAATATCTTTCTGAATTTCTGGAATTTCATAATGATTTCGAATTTCTACATAGAAGGTTTTATTTTCGATATAATATTTTATGTAAATCTCATCATGGGAGGAATACTTGACTGCATTTTCTACTGCTTCTGTCGATGCGATGATGATATCGTAGAGGAGTTCTTCTTGAACTTTATGGGATTTTAAAAACGATATCATACGGGAACGAACAAACTGAATGGGGGAACACTTTAAGTCAATCGGAAACGTAAACTCAACAGAATTTCCAAACAATATTTCCGAATTGTAAATATATTCATGTTTGAGGTTATCATAATTTATGAACACTTTTGATTTTATGAGTTTCATGAAAATTTTTAGAAAAGTGCGCATTGGAACTGCCTCATTAAACAAATATTGATACCAACAATAGAATTCCTTTAATGTTCCAAAAAGTCCTAATTTACCCATGTATAAAATGCGATTTTCGATTTTATTTAGACTGGCTTGCTCTAGGCTACTTAAACTCATGTTTGAGAGCAATCAAGATGTTGCTGGTAAAAATCAAAAGACCACCCATCCAGGCAAAAAATGAAAATGGTTCCCCAAGAAAGAAAAATCCGAACAACAAAGCGATTGGGATTCTTGAACCTGAAACAATACTGCCCGTTGTGGCATCTAAGTATCGATAAGAAATCGTAAGAAACCATTGACCCAACACACCCATAACCGCTGATACCAAAAGATACACTAAATCAGATTTATCAAGTAAAAATAAATTTTTATAACAAAAAGGAAGCGTAATAAAAACTCCTAAAAAAAACATCCAAAACAATATATATTCTGTTGGAGCAATCTTAGCAGAGCTTCTTAATGACACAATCGAAAAAGCTGCAGTGATTGATGACAAAAGAGCAAATATATCAGAAATCAGGATTTCGTGAGCTAACTTCAATAAAGGTTCAATGAAATAAAAGAAAATTCCAATAATACACAAAATCAGACTCAAAATGGTGCGAAAATCAGGATATTCTCTGATCAAAGGACCGGAAATCAATGCTACAAAAGCAGGATACGTCATGTTCAAAACATTTGCTCGTCCCGTCTCTCCCCATTCAATCGCCAAGTAAAAAAAGATCACTGCGATGCCATTGGTAATTCCTCTCATAAAAACAGGTAAGGGAAGTTCAAAGGAAAGGCGGATATTTTTCTTAATTAAAAGAAACAAAAACACAATGCTTCCCACATAATAACGATAAAAAGCATATACATAAGCATTTGAGGTAGGATCATCCATTGAAAGTCCAAGGTAGACAAAAACTGTTGCAAAGTAAAACATCAGAGCACTAAGTAGATTCCAAAATATCCCCTTTATACTTTTCTTATCCTTCAGATCATAAATGAATTGACTCACAAGTTCAATTCTTAAAAATATTTTATCTATGCCATTAATAAAAATCTCTCTCTTCCAAAAAAATTTAAGTGAAGGGCTGAATCTTCAAACCTTTAAGAAGTTGGCAAGTTTAAGATCCGATTTTCTTATTCTTCCATCTTTTTTTTATTCAGATCAAAATGTAAAACAAATCCTCGAGCTAAAAGAAAAAACACAGAATGCTGTTGATTGGCTTTTAAAACTTAGTCAATCCTACAAAGGCGTCATCATAGGCGGAAGTGTCGTACAAGTTCATGAGGGTAAATTATATCACTCCACTCCAATTATATATGATGAAAATATTGTGGATTGGTACCAAAAGCGTTTTTTAAATCAAGAAGAAACATCTTTCTTTACTGCTGGTAGTGACATTGGTATGTTTATGTTAAATAATATTCGATTTGGTGTCCTCATAGGGGAAGAAATACAAAACATAAAGTTGATAGAAGAATTAAAAAATAATCAAATCCACTTAATTTTCAATCCAAATGCTAACCCTGATGAAGGAAAAGATGAAGAAGCACTACTCCAATACGAAAATGATACCTACCTCAAGCCCGCAAAAGAATTAGATATCAGTATCGTCAATTGCGATGCTACTGGTTCATTTCTTGGGAAAAAACTTTTAGGTCGTTCCTTGCTTGCCACTCCTAAAGGAATTAGTTGGCGTGTGCTTTCCAACGATTTAAACAAACAAATTCTAAAAGACATCATGGTGCAAATTTAAGAAAATTTAAGAATACCTAAAATGGCTTCAGTCTCAAGCAAAGAAATAAAAAGTTAAAGCCTAAAAAACAAATAAAAAACCAACCAAACACTAATAAAGAAAAAGAATTTGAAATTTTTTTAACTGTTGGTAGTTAGTCCAAATGTCAAAATTTAAATTTATATCCTTTTTTGCTTATTCACTAAATTTTGACTCCATCCAGAAAAATCGAAATGAAAGATGGAAAAATCATCGTAGGAAAAATCACCATTCAAAAAAAATATTAAATGTTGGAGCGGAATGGTAATTAATTAGAAAATTTTACCAAGTGATTTAAATTAATTCCCTCAAATTTATCCTAAGAATTTGCTTATCGACTATTGAAACTCTAATAATTCTTTTGTAATACAATTATTGATTGACTTTTGAATAAAAAAATAACCTTAAGAAATTAATATATTGAAGTTTCATAATATTTGATGCACAAAAACAAATTAAAACAATTTCCTATATTCTTCGTTCTCGTTGAAATCCTCGCAGTTCGATAAGAACTAATTTTTTGTCTTATCGATTGAAACTAATAAAAAATCATAATGGGTATCTTTTAATTACTATATCTTCCTATTTCCTATTCACAACTCTAATGTCTGTAATTAAATAAAAAAATTATATTGTTTTAAAAAAATATTGACCTTCAACATATGTCAAAAAACTAGTAACTATGTTAAATTCTAAACTATACTTGCTATTCTTTTATTTAATGTTATTCTCATTCCCTCTTTTTTCTGAAATCATCGAAATGAAAAATGGAAAAATCTATGAAGGAAAAATCATCAATCAAACAAGAGAAAAAATCCAAGTTGAACTCGATAATAAACAAGTTCTCGTCCTCGATAAAAAAGACATCAAAAAAATTCGTTATACCCCATCGAAAGAAGAATTAGAGAGAAAGCGTAGAGAAGAAGAACGTCAAAAAGAACTCCTACGACAACAAGAAGAATTAGAAAGAAAACGAAAAGAAGAACGCCAAAAAGAACTCTTACGACAACAAGAAGAATTAGAAAGAAAACGAAAAGAAGAAAAAAAACAGCAAACAGCTTTAGTCCCCCCAAAAAAACCTTTGATATCACGACAAAACTTTGGAATTTCTTTTGGCATAGGTCCGAGTTCTTATCGGCATGCTTTTATCGATCTATTGAACTTTTATTCTTTATATTTAACTTATCAGATTTTCTATGTAGCTCAAAACTTAGGAGGTGGTCAATTTACATCTTTCCTTAGTTCTCCCATGAATACTTCCACAAATCATATTTCAATGCAACTATTTACACATATTGATGAAGTATCTTTTTACCTTTCTTTTACTTCATTTTCTTTAAATCCCGTAATTAAAAATCTAATCCTTTCTGAATATTTATACACAGGAAATATGCAATATTTAGATATTGACCCTTTTATTACAGCAAGGAAAACCAACCCCATATCAAATACTTTCAATTTTTATCTTAACTTCATAATTGATAAAAATGAGCTTCTAAATACTTTTCTTTTTATTGGCATACCGCTGGGATTAAAAATGGAAGATTCAAATCTTATCTCACCAAATGACAGCATCAGCTTTTCATCAACTCAAAACCGAAATCCTACACTCACAGGATCTAATTGGCGTTTTCGAAATAGAAGCATTACCTTATGGTCCGGTGTGAATCTTGAATGGTTGACATCGAAGAATTCTAAAATAATTACCCTAATATCTTATGAAATTGGAGAAAGTTTTTCCACATTCAACAAGAACAAATTAGGTTCAACTTCACCTTTGATTGGTTATGATTTTGATGTTTCAAATATGCTTACTTTGGGATTGGGATTGGGTATCGAGCTCCAGTATTTCGCTTCTAAAAACTTTGTCGTATTTCTTAATCTTAATTCAACCTTTAAAACTTCTATCATAACTGATGTTAATAATAAATTATATGGTTTTATCTATAGGGAAAATGGAGGTCAGATTAGACAGTTTATTCAATTAGAAAATTTTGCCAAAGATATTGTTTTTAATCAAATCTCTCAATTTTTCACTAATAGATTACTTATTGATTCTCAAAGCTTAAATTTTTCTTTTGGAGTCCAATCAATGATCGATTTTTAAGTAATAGCATAACAATCAGTATTGACAAAATAAAAATAATACACAAAGAACATTCTGCCATCAATTTTATGCTCATGACTGATCCATGGAAAAACTCCATCGCTTTTCTGCTTAGAATAAACATCTTGCTATGAAGCATCCTCTTATATATTTCCTATTAGTAACTCTAATATCTATAATTATATAAAAAAAATTATATTGTTTTATAAAAATATTCTATAAATATATTGACTTTTATTATATGTCAAAAAATTAATAATCACATCAAATTCTAAACGATACTTATTATTTCTCAACTTTTTGTTATTTTCCTTTCCCCTACGTTCAGAAATCATCGAAATGAAAAAATGAAAAATGGAAAAGTCTATGAAGGAAAAATCATCAATCAATCAAGAGAAAAAATCCAAGTCGAACTCGATAATAAACAAGTTCTCGTCCTCGATAAAAAAGACATCAAAAGAATTCGTTATACCCCATCGAAAGAAGAATTAGAAAGAAAACGAAAAGAAGAAAAAAAACAGCAAGCAACTTTAGTTCCCCCAAAAAAACCTTTAATTTCACGACAAAACTCTGGAATTTCTTTTGAAACCGGTCCGAGTTCTTATAAATCTGCCTTGGTAAAATTACTCACATTTTATTCTCTAATTTCAACTATTGGGATAGGAATCCGACAAATTCATGCCTCATCAGCACACTTTTAAATCCTACAACAGATCATGTTTCCATGGAATTATTCACACATATTGATGAAGTATCGATTTATTTTTCTTATACTTCATTTTCGTTAAAACCGTTAGTAAAAAACTTGACGTTTTTCGAACCTTTCATTACAGCCCAAATTGAAACTTTAGATATTGATCCATATTTTACTGCAATAAAACATAATCATAAAACCGAAATTTACAATCTTTATTTAAACGTTTTTGTTGGTAGAGATGATTTGTGTCATTGGCTATAGGTTAAAATTTGAAACTTCAAACCTTAATTTATCTTACAACTCTCTAAGTAGAATATTATTAACACTAATGCAGCCAAGAACTGAAATATCATCTCTTGCATTATCTGATTGGCGTTTTCAGAATGAAAAGACTTCATTTTGGTTTGGTTTAAAGATTGATTGGCTTATATCGAAAAATTTAAAATTAATCTTATCATTCAATTTTGATTACTTTTTAAACACTTTTAATTTGATCAAAAAAAGTTTTTTTCCAACCACACCAATATTAGGCTATAATTTTGAGGTATATTCCTTGCCCTCTACTGGGTATGGATTAAGTTTAGGTTTTTATTACTCATTATCAAAAAATCTTATTGCTTTTTTAAATACTAACTCGCTTTATGAAATAAATTTTATTCGAGTTGTGAAAAGTGAAATTTTTCCTCATTCTGTAAGAAATTAAGTCATTCCATTTGATATTATCCTTTTTAATGATTTTTTTGATGATATAACTTTTTCTCAAATTATGTCTTATGTCGCTAAATCCAAATTCTCAAAAAATCCACTCCCGAAACCTCTACGTTTCTTATGGAGTTCAATCCATGGTTGATTTTTGATGAAATGTTGTATATCGTTTTACTACACCCTGCTCGTATTCCATCACAAAATGAAGTTGTTGATTTTTGTGATAGCGAATCCTTTTCCCATGAAGTTTCCCCCCTAAAAAATATCCTTCTTCTTCTATGATACCTCCAGGATAAAAACGTTTGTAAAGACCGTTTTCATTTCCTGTCGTTGAATTCAAAAAGAAGAAATTACTTACTGGTTCTTTTTGATAATTTATGATTAAATAAAATTTTCCATCTGGGTAGTAATAATACCATGTTCCCACTCGATACCCTTCTTCATATATTCCTTCTTGAGATACCTTTCCATTTCGAAAATATTGCTTAAACTTTCCATGATACAGCTCTCCCTTTTTTTGTGCTTCACGAAAAATTTTGCCATCCTCATACCATACGATTTCTTTTTGTTCATCCTTGTATTCCCACATTTTTGTTTTCGAATTAAAAACCGCTCTCTCATTCACACCATGAGGTTTAGGAGGATAATATAATCGATCACACGAAATAACAAGAATTAATAAAAAAAAATTATAAAATTTCTTTATCATTGTGAAACAACTTCAATTTCTCTTTCAATCAAGATCTCACGATTTTCATCAAACACTCTCACTACATAACTTCCGGGATCCAACGTTCCTGCATAGTAAATATAATTTACGGTTCTTGGGATTTTTCTTCCAAAAGTGGCTTCTTCGCTGAGAGCAGCTCCATCTTTTCTGAGAATTTGTATTGTATAAAAGTTGGATTTCAGTTCTAAATAAGTAAAACGTATGTGAATGAGCTGTCCCGGATATAAAGGAATTTGTTTATTTTTGATAAAAGTTTTATAGTTTTCATCGGTGATTTCTGTATTAGAAATAGATAAATAATACTTAGGGGCAAATAGCCAAGTTCCCAACTTCCAAAGACCAAATATCAAAAGTAAAATAATTAAGAAAATAAGGACATAGCGAAGATAAGGTCCGAAATCTTTTTTCTGGGGTTCTTCGACGTAATCTTCTAATCGAATATCTGACGAAACATTATAAATTGAATCCCGTTTTGTAGACATATATTCCGAATTTTCTTTTTGGCTGGATTTGTCTTGATTTTTTTTGATTTTTTCGTCAGTATTTCTTTTTTGTGTCTGATCTGATATTTCGTGTGATTTTACTTCTGAGGTTTGAGTTTGTTCTGTTGGTGATTGCTGGATTTCTTGTAATACTTCTTTGTAGGTTGGCTGAGTTTCTTTCCCTATATTCTTTTGAACTTCTTCTTGAACTTTTTTAGTAAGCTTCTCTTTTTTGGATTTCATTTAATACTTCCTCAGTAAAGGTTTGGTATTGACTCAAAACTTTTGATTTTGGCGCATACGTGTAAAGGGGTTCCTTCATAATGTAGGATTCTTCTACAATCACACTATGAGAAATCGTGGTTTTAAAAAGATATAAGTATTTTTTCATTTCTTCTAACATGGTCTTCGCTATAGTAGTCCTTTCGTTGAACATGGTCATCAATGCACCTAAAACTTGGATATGGCAATGAAACTTCGTGTTCAATGTTTCTATGGTTTGAAGGATGGTTTTTATTCCTTCTAAAGAAAATTTCGCTGCTTGCAAGGGAATAATGACATAATCCGAAGTGATTAAAGCATTTAGGGTTAGCATTCCTAAATTCGGAGGACAATCAATGATTATGAATTCATAGTGATTTTTTATATGGGAAAATGCATCCTGCAAACGAAAAAAACCATCAATTGCGCCAATGAGTGAGGGTTCCAACTCAGAGAGCTGTAACGTTGATGGTAAAATAGAAAGATTCTGCCATTTTGTTTGTTTGGGGATAAAATTATCTTTTAAAACACTCGGCTCTTTTAAAACGGTATAAATGGTTTCTTCTATGGGTATTGTGTGAACATCAAAAAAAATAGAAGTTGTATTTGCTTGTGGATCAATATCAACCAACAAAACACGAAAGTCTTTTTTACTCAGAAGAAATGATAACTGAAGAGCTGATGTGGTCTTTCCTACACCTCCTTTTTGATTCGCAAAAGAAATGATTTTGGGAAATTTCATAAAAGCAAAATCTATTTTTAAGTTCGCAAAATCTTTACAATTTCTTTTTTGTTGATAGAGGAAACACAAGGGAAAAAACGTGAATATGAGTTATGAAGCAGTAATTGGCTTAGAAATCCACTGCCAACTTAAAACAAAAACAAAACTCTTTTGTAATGATCCTTATGAGTTTGGAGCTCCCGCCAATACCTTAGCAGGTCCGGTGACTCTTGGGCTTCCTGGATGTCTTCCTGTTTTGAATGAAGAAGTTTTAGAAATGGCAATCATGGCAGCTTTAGCTATGAACTGCGAAATAGCAAGAATCACCAAGTTTGATCGCAAACATTACTTTTATGCTGACTTACCAAAAGGATACCAAATTTCTCAGTATGATCAACCCTACGCAAAAAATGGAATCGTGGAATTTAAAAAACCCAATCAAGAAGTAGTTCGTGTCCGCATCCACAGAATTCACATAGAAGAAGATGCAGGGAAGTTACTTCATAGTTATTATGGTGGACGGGCTGTTTCGTTTGTTGATTTGAATCGTGCTGGTGTTCCATTATTGGAAATTGTTACCGAACCTGATCTTCGTAGTAGTGAAGATGCCTGGTATTTCTTACAAACCCTTAGAGGGATGATACGAGCTCTGGGGATTTCTGATGCCAACATGGAAGAAGGAAGTTTACGTTGTGATGCAAATGTTTCCGTTCGAAAAGGACCCAATGAACCTTTAGGAACAAGAGTAGAAATCAAAAATTTAAACTCCTTTAAAGCTGTAAGGAATGCGATTGATTACGAAATTGAACGTCAAATTTCTGTTTTAGAATCAGGGGGGAAAATCATTCAATCAACAGTCCTATGGGACGCAGACAAAAAAGAAACACGCTTAATGAGAACCAAAGAAGATGCCGAAGACTATCGATACTTTCCAGACCCAGACCTACCTGTATTTGAGATAAGCCCAAAACTGGTAGAAGAAATCCGAAAGAAAATGCCAGAACTCCCAGATCAAAAACGAGATCGATACATCAAAGAATTTGGACTTCCAGAATACGATGCAATCGTGTTATCCCGAGAAAAAGAAATAGCTGAGTATTTCGAAGAAACTGTGAAGGTTTCTGGGGATGCCAAGAAATCCTCAAACTGGGTAAAAGATGAAGTCTTGGGAGTCATTAATAAACTTGATATTCCCATCCAAAAATTTGCCTGCACTCCTAAGCGTTTGGGAACTTTGATCAAACTTCTTAATGAAGGAAAAATCACACAAAGAATAGCAAAGCAAGTTTTCGAACACATTTACGAAGAGAACTTAGATACTGAAGAAGTAATCGAAAAATATGGCTATAAACCAATTGATTTTGATAATGTAAAACAAGTGATCGATCGCATTTTCGAACAATTCCCTGAACAGGTTCAACAAATTCTAAATGGGAAAGAAAAAGTAAAAGGCTTTTTAGTTGGACAAGTGATGAAAGAAACCAAAGGTCAAGCTCCACCTGATGAAGTTCACAGATACATCGACGAAAAGATCAAAACCCTAAAAACCCAGTCATGACGTTTCTTTTGGGAATCCCTGTTTACAATGAAGTAAAGTTTATTCCCATTTTTTTTGAGAAACTACTAAAAAATCTTCCAGATGAGATCAACGAAATCATAGTGATAAATGATGGTTCCACAGATGGTTCTCGCCATGCCCTTGATGAAATCAAAACACCCAACAGAACGAAAATCCAAGTAATCCATCAATATCCCAATCAAGGTTATGGTGCAGGAATTATTTTCTTAATGTCTATGGCAAAAGAAGCTAATTACGATTACCTCATAACGATGGATTGTGATTTACAACATCAAGTGGAGGATCTTCAAAAGTTCATACAAGAATCAAAAGAAATAGATGTAGTTTCTGGCTCAAGATACTTGCCAGAATCTCCAATTGCTGGAGTCGATCCACCACCTGAAAGGATTGAAATCAACAAAAGAATTACTGCAAAACTCAACAAGACATATCATTTCTATTTGACTGATTCTTTTTGTGGATTTAAACGCTATCGACTCAAAAACATTCAACCTGAGGTATTTGAAGAAAAAGGGTATGCCTTTCCAATGGAATTTTGGGCTTATTCTTTTTATAATAAGCTTACCATCAAAGAAATCCCGGTTGCACGTGTTTACGTAACAAACGATCGAAGCTTTGGGGAGAATTTGGATCGACACACTGTTCGTTATCATTACTACCTTCGAGTATTAAAAAAATCTGATCGGAAGTTCCAACTTCAATATCAAAACAAAACTACTTAATCAGTGGATCAGTTCCCTTTTAAAAACAAATACATTTATCTAAATTTTTGCGGAGTCTCTCCCCTCTATGAACCTGCAAGAAGAAAAAAACAAGAATTTGAAAATCTACAAAGTCAACTGGGAGCTCTGGTTTTTCTCGAATATCCAAATGTTTTAAAACAATTTCATGAGAGCGTTGCCAAATTATTAAAAACCTCAGAAAAGAATATTTCATTCGTAAAAAATACTGCCGAAGGGTTATCCTTAATTGCGAATGGTTATCCTTTCGAATCAGACAAAGACGAAATTTTGAGCTTTGTTTTTGAATATCCATCGAATCATTACCCTTGGAAACTCCAAGAACGAAAACAAAAAGCAAAGTTCAAAATCATCCCTAATACAAAATCCGTTCTTTTAAATCCAGAAGAAGTCCCAGATGGTTTTGTATACGGATTTTCTATGCAAGATATAGAAAAGATTGTTACGAAACATACTAAAATCATAGCCATCAGTCATGTTCAATTTACTTCGGGATTTGCTGCTAACTTGAAGGAGCTGGGAGATTTTTGTAAAACTCACAATATTGACTTGATTGTGGATGCAGCTCAAAGTTTAGGTGTTATTCCGTTATACCCAGAAGAATGGAATATCTCTGCCATCGCTGCATCTGGTTGGAAGTGGTTGTTGGGACCATTAGGAAGTGGAATTTTATATACTTCAGAAAAATTCAGAAATAAAATTGAGTTGATGAACGTTGGAGCTGAGGTGATGATTCAAGGGCAGGATTATCTAAATCACACTTGGCAACCACATACTGATGGACGTAAATTCGAATATAGCACAATTTCGTATAGTGATGTGATTGCTTTGACGGAATGTATCGAAGGCTTGATTCTGCCATATAGTCCTGAGAAGATTTTTTCTCACATTCAAAAATTACATCAAATTTTCAAAGAAATCATAAAGAAAAACAAACATATCCTCATTCCTGAGTTTCCTTTTGAAAACCGCTCAGGGATACTTTCTGCGATTGTTAAGAATCCGCAAGAAGTAGCTCAAATCCTTCGTAAACATTCTTTGGTTTGCACTGTAAGAGGAAATTACCTTCGCATAGCTCCCCACATCATGATTACAGAAGAAGAAATCCAAAAAGCTGCTGAGACTCTACTAAAGATTGTAAATTCACAATAAATTTATATCGAAATCCAAAACATTTATAGAAATGTCATTTTCCTTTAAAATCACAAATTCTTTTTTGAATTTGAGGTTGTTATGGTAGAAACGATTATACAAAATTTACAAAATCTCAACCCACTTTTTATTCATTTATTTCTTATTGCTTCGACTTTTACAGAAAATATTTTTCCTGTATGGCCTGGTGATACTTTTATTGTTTTTGCAGGGTTTTTGATTTATCACAATGTGATTGATGTTTTTTCGACTTATCTATCAACAACCATAGGTAATTTCATTGGTGCATTTACTATGTATTTTTTTGGGAAAAACATTTTAGACTTCGCTCACAAAACTCATAGCAAAATCCATACACGCTTCTTACGAAAAGCTTTAGAAGACCTCATTTCTGAGAAAAATCTGCAAACCACACAACTATGGTTCCAGAAGTGGGGTTTTCTTTTTGTTGCGGCTTCTCGTTTTTTTGCTGGGATTCGGTTTTTTGTTAGCATTTTTGCAGGCATGATGAAGTTGAATCTTTTTTATTTCTCTATTGCGTTTTTTGTTGGTCTTTTGATTTGGAATAGTCTTCTTTTTGCTGGTGGCTATATCTTAGCCGAAAATTGGCGAAAAGTAGTTGAATGGATTGAGCTTTATAGTTACTTCATCACTATTTTTCTTATTTCAATAATCGTTTTTTTTATTTACATTAAAATGAAATTAAAACAAAAATCTTTTTAGATATGAGTGATCTCGATAGTGCCATTGAGCAGGTCCTACAGAAAATCCCCAAAAACATAAAAAGATTGGGGGTTTTGACAGGCGCTGGAATATCAAATGAAAGCGGTATTCCCACTTTTCGTGGTAATGACGGGCTCTGGAAAAACTACCGACCAGAAGAACTGGCAACCCCAGAAGCTTTTCGTAAAAATCCCGTGTTAGTATGGGAATGGTATGAAATGCGAAGACAAATCATCAAAAATGCAAAACCAAATCTAGCTCACATTACTCTCGTTGAAATGGAGGAATTTTTTGAAGAATTCCTTCTTGTTACACAAAATGTAGATGGACTCCATGAAAAAGCAGGATCAAAAAATGTTGTTGAAATTCATGGAAACATTTGGAAGGCACGCTGCACTTTTTGTGGACACAAAGAATTTTTAGATACCCCTTTAAATGAAATTCCCCCCAAGTGTACGAAATGTAGTTCCCTCATGAGACCAGATGTTTTGTGGTTTGGAGAGATGTATGATATAAAAATATTAAATTCCATCCAAGAATTTTTTGATGGAGCTGATATTATTTTTATCATTGGTTCTTCGGGACAAGTTTATGTTCCAGTATACATTGCAAAACAAGCCCAAATGAAAGGAGCTTTTATTTTAGAAATAAACCCCGAACGTTCGTATTATAGTGAATTTGCGGAAGTAGTTTTGAATTTCAAATCTGCTGAGGCTCTTCCGAAATTGTGGAAAAGCTTCAAATCCCAACTACAAAAAATCCAATGAAGTATTATTATAAAACTCCAGAGCAAGTCAAAAAAGAAATCGAAGAATACATAAGAGAACATAAGAAATCCCCTTATAACAAAACCTTTTGGATGATTTTTTTAAACATATTGATTATTGTGATTGTTCTCTTCATTTTAGAAAAAAGTGGATTGCTTATACAACAAAAATCCAAAGCTATCCAAAAAATTAGCTATACCATTCAAGATCAGCTTTTAATTTTGAACTTTGAACTAAATCACGAAATCACAATCGCATCAGAGATGAACGAGAAAAATATTTTCTTTTTAGAAGAGATACAATTTATCTATATGCACAATCAAAATTCCTATAACTTAAGATTCCAACCAACATTTACGAAAAAAAAGCTAAGCAAAGAAAACCCCAAACTTATTATAAATCTTCCAAATTTTGTATCAACAGCAAATATCTATAAAGTAATCGTAAGGATTAATCATCAAAACTATGAAGCTGAAAAACAACCACGTTAAAAAACAATCATAATTAATTTCTTGCCTGATTAGAAATTCTTTTATTTTTTGGATTTTGTTTAAAATATATTCTATTCCATTCATCTAAGAGGAGCCATTAAATGATAATACCAAAACATAAAGAATTCACACAAGAAGAGTTCCTTGCTATCAAAAAGATTGTAAACGAATTTGGTTGTGATGTAATCCCTATTCCTGGGGAGACCATGACTGTTTATGCTATAAAAGGCGATGAACGTAATGAACTCATGATCAATCGTATTGAAGGACTTCCTTTTGTTGAACGTGTCAGTCTAATCCAATCACCTTATAAATTGATGGATAGGAAGTCTGAACTTGCGAAAAACAAATTCCGAATCGCTGGCAAAGTGCCTGGCGAGGAATTGATTGTTATAGCAGGACACTGCACAATTGATCCCAAAAATCCGTCTCTATTTTATGAAAGTGCCCATGCTATTAAAGAAGCAGGTGCGGATGTATTGAGAGGTGGCGTATGGAAGCCAAGAACGAGCCCACATTCTTATCAAGGTGATGGAAAAGCCTTAGAAATTTTATTAGAAGCGAGAGAAAGATTCAAAATCCCCATCATAACAGAAGTAATGGATGATGAGCAATTAGAAATAGCCATCTCCGCTAAAGTTGACATGATCCAAATTGGAGCACGAAATGCCTTGAATTATTCTCTATTAAAAAAAGTAGGCGAGTTAACTCAGCATACACGAACTCCAGTTTTGCTCAAAAGAGGAATCCATATGGCACCTGTTGATGAATTTATAAGTGCAGCTGAATATATCGTCTTGCATGGAAATCCTAATGTAGTTCTTTGCCCACGAGGAACTCAACCAAATATCGTAGGATATAGGAATTATCCAGATGAAAGCATTACTCCACTTTTGAAGCAAAAGACATGGGCTCCCGTTATTGTAGATCCTTCTCATTCCGTTGGCAAGTCTGATTATGTTCCTCATGCAGCTTTAGCAGCTATTTCCTATGGAGCCGATGGATTGATCATTGAAACACACATCAAAGCCCAATTAGGGATTGGAGACGATCCAAAGCAATCCATTCATCCCTTTACATTAGCCCACATCATAGAAGATGCAAAAAATATTTTCTACAATATAAAAAAATACCAAAGACATTACATAGAAGAATATCAAAACGTGTAGTTTTTTATTTTTTTGCTTTTTCTTTTGCCTTCTTAATATTGTGTTGGGCTACCGCTAACAACGCTATAGGGATACCATAAGGAGAAACTGAAACATAATCTAACTTAGCTTCATCCATACAGAAAGGGATATTTGAAGGATCAGCTCCATGCTCACCACAAAGACCTAGTTTTATATTTGGTCTTGTAAGTTTTCCTCTCTCGGCAGAGAGTAAAATGAGTTCTTTCACAGGTTCGCCTAAAACTTGGAACGGATTTCCAGGAAGTAAATCATACATTGTATATGCAGGGAAGAAGGAATTAATATCATCCCTACTTAAGCCATAAGTTGTCTGAGTTAAGTCATTTGTTCCGTAGCTAAAAAACTCTGCATACTGAGCTAATTCATGAGATTGCAAAGCTGCGGCAGGTAGCTCGACCATTGTTCCCACTTTGTATTTGACTCGAACACCTTCTTGTTTGAATACTTCTTCTGCAATGTCTCGAATCCCCTTTATGTATTTTCCTTCTATCAATTTCCCATTTTTGATAAACTTCAACTCACTACTATTCATCACGATGGGGATCATGATTTCTGGTTCTACTTCTATTCCTTCTTTTTTTAGTTGAGTTGCGGCTTCGAAAATTGCCCTTACTTGCATTTCATAGATTTCTGGATAAGTAATTGCTACCCTACATCCCCTATGACCCAACATGGGGTTAAATTCATGCAAACGATCGATTCTTTCTTTGATTTCTTTTTCATTAGGTTTTAATCCCTTTTGTTGTAAATATTGTATGTAATCACGAAAAGCATCTTCATTTCTTGGAAGAAATTCATGTAATGGCGCATCCAAAAGTCGTATAGTTACTGGATAAGGTGCCATGATTTTGAATAATTCATAGAAATCATTTTTTTGCAGAGGTTTTAGTTCTTTTAGAGCTTCTACACGTTCGTTATAATCTTTCGATAATATCATTTCCCTGAATTTATTAATTCTTTGTTCCTCGAAGAACATGTGTTCTGTTCGACACAAACCAATTCCGTAAGCTCCCATCATTTTTGCTACTTTGGCATCCCGAGCTAAGTCTGCATTTGCCCTAACAACAAAATCTTCTGTAATAAATTTCTTTATAACTTGAATGAATTCCACTAAACCATTTTTATGGATATCAGGCGTGATAAGGTTCGCTTTTCCTAAATAAATCGTTGGTTCTCGGTAAACCGGAGCATCTAAGGTAATGTAATCTCCTTCATTAATACGATGACCATTGTATTCAAAGAAATTTTCTCCTATTTTAATTTCGGGATGAACGATACTTACTTTACCCAATGAACGTGCCACAACAGGTGCATGAGAAGAATATCCACCTTCAGAAGAGAGAACTCCCACTCCTACTTCTATTGCCTTTACATCTTCTGCAAAGGAGGCAGGAACACAAAGAATCAATCGAGTATCCTCTCCCTTCAAAATAGCTTCTCTGTGAGCCTCCATTAATCTATCAGAGTTGAAGTAAACTCTTCCAACGGCAGCTCCGGGAGCTCCCGTCAAACCACCTTTAATAGATGGAATTTCTTTTAATGATTTTTCATCTACGACTGCATGAAGCAAGGTCGCCAACTGACCAGGAGGGATTTGTTCTACGAGCCATTCTTCTGTTATGACTCCTTCCTTTAATAAATCCAGAAGAGTTCTCAAATGGGCTTGCGTTGATTTTTTATCGACTTCCGTTTGGTTTATGATCCATAACTTTTTCTTTTCGATGATGAATTTAACTTCTCGAATTTCGCGAAACTTTCTTTCGATTGATTTTCCTATTCTCTTTAATTCAACTAAGTATTTTTCATCAAGTTTGTTTATGTCTTCTCCTTCTCTATCCAAAGTATAACGATTGAGAAGGAATTCTCCCCTTAAAACATCTTCTCCCGTAATGATGTCACGAGTATAGTAATTTCCTACAGCTGAGTCTTCTCCCAAATTACCAAAAACCATTCCTTGCACAAGCATGGCAGGTGGATCTTCCCTATCCAATTCTGGATCGTAATATCGTTTTGCTAAATTTTTTATTACTAATTGTAGTTGCTGATAGGGATCATCAGGAACATTTTCTTTCCCTACGAGTTCCAACATTTCAAAAGCAGCTTGTTTTACTCCTTCCGCTGTATCATCATATTTTGATAATATCTCATCAAATTTTCTCTGTTCAATATCAAAGATTTTCGTTCCAATAGTGCGTATCAAATATCCATATTCAAACCATGCAGATCTCTCTCCAATTAAATTAGCGAAACCTTTTATGGTTTGCGGGGACAATCCCACATTGAAAACAGTAGGATAAAAAGGCAAACTAAAATTTGAACTTACTACAACTTTTAATAGCAAAGGATTATTTGCATCACCAAATTTTCTTCCAACACCATCTTCAATAAAAATTAATCCCCTTCGCAAAAGTGGGATAAAATCCTCAGTTAAAAGTTTGGGAGTATATTCGTTATCAATTATAAAGCCTGGCACTACTGGGATCTTCATCTCCGTTAATTCTAACATTCTTCTACCTCTTTTGCCTACACGTTCATATATATTTTGATCATAAACTTCACCTTTTCCTTCAAATACATAAATTTGGTTCATAATCAACTCCTATAAGTCATTTTTCAAATATTGCACAACAGTTTCTTCCTCGATCCTTACAAATATATAATGCCTCATCAGCCAATTTGATCAAATCTTCATGACTTTGAATATAATCCATATGTTTTGGTAAACTCGAAATTCCAATGGAAATAGTGATTCTTGCTTTTTTATCATTTATGTAAAATTCGTGATCATATATTTTCTTTCTTATTGTTTCAGCCAACTCCATTGCTTTATCCTCAGTGGAATTGGGGACTATCACGCAGAATTCTTCACCACCATATCTACCAGCAACATAATCCTCTTTAGATTCGTGTATAACATTCAATATTACATTAGCTAATTCTTTTAAGGCTATATCTCCCCCAATATGCCCATACTCAGTATTGATCCTTTTAAAATAATCGATGTCACTCATTAGGACAGATAATGGCACATTGCTATGAAGAAATCTTCTGTATTCATCTTTAAGTCTCATTAAAAAATATTCCTTTCGATAAAGACCGGTGGCATTATCAATTGTTGCCAAAGCATGCAATCTTGCATTTTCTATTGCTATTGCTGCTTGAGATGCCATGATTTCTATGATTCTTAGATCCTCAGAATCAAAGCTGCGATTCTGTGTTTTGTTTAAAACTTGAATTGTTCCTAAAACTCTATTACGAAATATCAATGGTACACACATCATAGAACGTGTTACGAATCCTGACGTTTCATCAGCTTTTCGATAAAATCTTGGATCTTTAGAACAATCTTCCACCAAAACTGATTTTTGGTTTTGAGCTGCCCATCCGGAAATCCCTTCTCCTAACTTTAATCGTATATCTTTTAATTTTTCTTTCTTCTCTCCTAAAATTGTATGGAAATAAAGCTCTTGTTTTTCTTCGTCCAACAGCATCAAGCTTGATGCTTCTGCTTCCACCACCTCTTTTGCTTTTTCTAATAATCTTTCTAAAACGATTGTGAGATTCAATGTTGATGATAAATAACGATTAGCTTCTAAGATTTCATATAATTTATCAATGGTTTTCTGTAATTTTTCACAATCCATATTGATTTTCTTATTGCTAATCACATATTATGAATTATCTTGTCGATTGCTAAATATATGGAAGAATTCACGCCAGAGACCCTAAAGAACTATATCCTCAGTCAAAAAAACAAAAGAAACGTAGAAGAAATCATAGAAAAAATAGAGAAGAGCAAAGAACAACAAAGAAAAACAGACATCACTTTCAATAACCTATCAGAATTAGACTCGATGATACGAAATGGATTAGCAGAAATCATTCGCCGTCATATTCGAACAGGCAAAAAAGAAGAACTGAAAAAAATTCTCCAAGAACATAAAGAATTCATTGATAGTATCCTATCCCTTCTTTAATCTCTTAAATCTCTTAATTTTGATTTTCTCTATGCTCATTTCAATTACATTTATCAGATCTGGTATTTTTAGCATTTCAACAATTTTTCTCAACCAGTAGGGAAGTTTCATATGAAATGGTACCTTTTTTCCCTTAGGCTTCATACTTTCTGTCAATGCTTCCAAGCTTGGAGTTATAATTTCTAGGAGTTGTCCTAATCGATTTCTTTGCTCATTGTAAAAAATTCTTTCTTCTAACAGCTTCTCCAAAAATTCTAATAACTGCCTTTCGTTTTGTGTTCCCAAACCTTTATCAATCAATTTATGTTGTTCTTTAAGATATTTTCTGTATTCTTTCTCTAGCTCAATTGCATTACCCGGATCAGGTGGATACTGTATATGTATATTCCAAAGAGGTTTCGATTCTTTTAGGTAAACAGAAACTATTTCTCCAGCTTTAACAAATAAATCTACATCAACTGGGCTCTTTAATGATAATAGGTCTTTTATTTTAATCTTTTCAAAAGAAAATCTCTTCATTACATTTAAGAATAGCTTATCAACATCTTTTGGTAATTCCATATTATAGCTGGCAACATGATAAAGTAATTTTAATGTTTCTGCTAAATTGAATAATGTGATAGTATCATTTGGCAAAGGTTGAGTTCTTATCAAATACAATTCATCTTTAATAGAAATCAATTCATCTACAGAATTAAAATTTACAATTTTAGTAGCGAGATTAATAATATATTCACCAAAAACAGTATCTTTGAATGCTTCGTTGATATAGTCGAATATCTCATCCAATGCTACAATCTGATGTAAACGGAATTCCGAATTAAACAATGCTGGGATAAAATTTCCTTTTAGTCGGATATTAGCCCAATTTTTATCTGAAATTTCTCCCTGTATTAAAATAAAGTAATTCGACGTCTGTAAATCGTAAATATCCTTTTTATGATTAACCCTAAGGAATTCAATATCAAATGGAGCTTTTATGTAATCAAAACTTTTATTTTCTTTCTCTTTTAAGAACGGGAAAAGTAATTTCATTTGAACTTCTACATCATCTCTTGTTCGAAATGTTAATGCAAAATGCGATTTTGTTTTTGACTCGTAATAATTTACGTATCTTGCAAATGGTAACGTGCTTCCATCAGTGAAAAATTTAGGTCGAGAGTAATAATAAATTTTCTTTAATAAACTAAGTTTTTCTAAATCAGGATAGCTAACAGCTATTTCTTTTTGTAGAACATCAGCTCTCCTGAAGATTTCAACAAATCCCGGCTGATATGGTGATGAAGTGATTGCCATACTCACTCTATCGGGGTCGATATGCATTTCAAATAATCGATAATGCATTTCCATGGGAGGATTTACCATTAGGAGAATCCCATTAAAATTCAACAAACAGCTTACTTGTTCTCCTGGAAATAGAAAAAAGCTAAATTTTTCTTTCGCTCGTTCTTTAGGTAATTTCTCAAGAATTCTCTTTAAAAAACTGTATTCTTTGTCTATTGTGAGTCTTGCCCGAAAGTAATTTCCAGAGTCTAAAACTCTACTTCCAGAAACAAGAACTTGAAAATCACCCGTATGCATGTAAATAATCGATGCTTTGTCTTTAGCTATTTCTTTTTGAGATAAATGCTGATAAACTTTATATTCAACCGGGAGATATAATCTCTCAGTTTTCTTTCCATTTGAGAAATATGTCTCCAGATCAAAATATTTATTGATATTGTTTAGCATTTCTTTATTACCTACATAAATGATCTTAGAAACCCCAGCTTCTATAGAATTCCTCAGCCACATTTCCTCCATACCAACGTTCCATACATGCCTTTCTGGCAACAAAACATTCTCTATCAGATTTACGATAGATGATGGTAATTCAATTCCCGCACCAATCCTAGCAAAAGGTCGAAAGTCCTCTAAATGAATTCCTGTATAAATCAAAATTGTATCTCTATCTACTTGAAAAACTCTATCATTTCCTCTTAGTTCTAAAGGATTCATTTTAATAGTTTTTTGACTTGCTACCATAACTGAACTCGAATATATAATTTTTTATTTTGAATTTATCACCAGAAAAAATAACATTTTGATTTGAATCTTTTGATAAAAACTGGATTTCATTTTGAAAGCGTTTCGGAACTTTGAAAAAATAGTGATCATTTTTTTCAATAGGTTTTAGAACTATCTTTGTTGGAAAATCCCTTGAACGGATTCGAATCAAGCAATCAGGATCATTTCCTATCGTTAACTTATTTTTTTCAAATCTACTGAGTT
Organism: Leptospiraceae bacterium; assembly: GCA_025059995.1. Classification (NCBI taxonomy): domain Bacteria; kingdom Pseudomonadati; phylum Spirochaetota; class Leptospiria; order Leptospirales; family Leptospiraceae; species Leptospiraceae bacterium. The sequence continues at coordinate 261,764 of JANXCF010000001.1, read as the reverse complement.
TTATGGTTTTTCCCATAGAAGGATGAGACCCCACTTCGTAATAAATGATTTCTCCTCTCAAAGCTGACTTGAACCTATTATAAAGATATCTTAACAAGAAATATAGCGATAAAATAACAATCGAAACCAAAAGAAGCAAAAGCAAAAAATTCTTATTTTTTTCAAAAATTTCAAAAGCAGTTATTTGAAACTTCTGCCAAAAAGAGCTTTCCGATTTCTCTTGGATTTCCTGCTGTTTTTGTTGGATATTTTCTTTTAATTCTTCAATTCCCGAAGGATCATCAATAGGCTTATTGTTTGAAGAAATTTCATCTTCAGTTTTTGCATTATCCGTTGTCTTTTCCATTAAAGGTCTCTGGATTACTCTTACTTCTTTAGATTGTTCTTTGAGTCCTTCTTCTATTTGCTTGCTAGTTTCTCTCGAAAAATTAACATAATACACATATCTATCTTCTATAGGTAAAGTAGGGCTAGTTCTATATTCATTGAGATTTACGACATTTCTCTTCTTTGGCGGTTCATCTTTTCCATCTGAAAAAACAATGATAAATTGTGTTTTTTGGATTTTTCTGATTTCATTTTTTGTTTCATCAAAGTAAGTCTCCTCTAATTTTGAATTCATTACCAAATTTTTTGTATAATCAAGCATTAGCTGTATATCAGTGTATCTTCCAATGGGTTTTAGTTCTTTTATTAGGTTTATTATCTCATCTTTATTGATTATGTCGTAGTTATCTATTTTTTTCAATAAAATGGGTTCTACGTCAAATTTGATAATATAAATGGAGTCTCCAGTCTTTATTAAGGTTAAAAAATCTTCGAATTTTTTTTGTATGTGTTGGAAAGGTCCGTATGCCATCGAACCGGAAGTATCGATAATGAAGAAAAATTCATTTTTTTGGATAATTACTTCTTTTGGTTCTTTTTTACATCCAATGATCATCAAAGAAAACCATGTGAATAAAAGAAGAACTACGTTAACCTTTCCTTTTATAGAAACCATAAGCCTCACTTTTCTGCATATTCTTTTACTTCTCGAATATACCTTCTTAAATCGACTTTTATTTCATTGTCTCGATCAAGATACTCAATAAGCATAATATAAAACCACATCAATGTGTCTTCTTTTGTTTCAATAATCTTAAAAATTCCCATTTCCCAATCTTTAATTATAACTCCTTGATCTAAGACACATATTAGATCTACCTCTTTTGTTGGAGGTATTTCTTTTTCGTGTGATGCATTAATTAATGTGAGTTTATGAGATAAAAGAGGGATCCTAGATTTATAAGCAAATAGAATAGAGTATACGGGAATAATTCTACTTTCATCCAATTCATAATCCATTGCATACATGGTTTTTATTGAATTTGTCATTTCAATATGTTGAATTAGAGAATCAGTACTGAGCTCTTGCTCTATCGAAAGAAAAGCGTAGATATGATCAACCAATATATATCCACCACTCAATTTCAATAAACTTTTGGTCCATTTTTTGTATATAATCAAATCGACATTTTTTCCATAAACATGGGTTTTATTTCTTATTTTTCCCATCGCTAAAGAAAATCCGATGGGAATATGTTCCTTTATAAAATCAAAAAACTCTTTAAAGATGCTTAAATCTTTCTTTTCTGGAATAGAAATCCCTTTCTTTTCTAAGCGTTTATTTAATGATTCTTGCAACCAATTGGATTGCTGAATGAAATACTTTTCGAACATATTAAAACAGATTGAGGATCTTGTTCACATCTTTCTTTAAGAATGCCTCGAATCTTGGAGAAGCTCCTTCATATAAATACTTTTGCAACCTACTAACACCTCTGATGTTTTCTCCAACAACTTGAAAAAAAATAACATTTCCGTGCTTGACTTTTCCCCATTTGAACAATGAATTTAAATCATGAATTAATTCTCCTTCGTAATACACTATTACTCTACAGTCAGGATATTTTGCATGATAGGACTCAATAATATTTTTCCAAGCTTCAACGTTTCCATTATGAAATAACTCATTCGTCACTTGCACCGAATATTTTAATGTAATATTAGTTTTTTTTGGTTCTTTTATTGGAGTTTTTTCTGGTGTTGCTTGTTGTTTTTGTTGAGCTTCGATTCTTTGTTCAACTTTAATTTCCTGTTTTGCCTCTTTCAATTCAGGTATTTTGAAATTAGGATCATCCTCATAAGGTTTATCATCTATTAGATTAAAAACTTCATTAATGGCTTTTTCTGCAATTTCTACATTTCCTTTTTTCTGCTTAGCATATATGATCAAAAGCTCATCTTTTTTTAATTCATGAACCTTAACCCAATGTTCATTATTTTTGGGATTAATAACTATAATACCATAAGTTGGATGGTAATACGAAACCACGAAATCTATATTATTCCAATTCTTTATGATCTTTATTAAGTTAGTAAAATTTGAAAAATTCTTATGTAGGTTTTCTACTCTAAAAGCCCATTTCGCTCTTTCAACAAGTAATAATTGAAGGATAGCTGGAACTTGTTCATTCGTAATTACATGACTGTCCAGTAATTCCTGAATAATATCAGCAAGATTTTCACCTTTTTCAAACCTTTCAACAATCGTGGTTGTGAATACCATATGTCTCAATAGACGATTATAGATCTCTCTCTTGCCAGTAGGAAAAAAAATTTTACCTACCATACATAATTCTCCTAAATTCGATTATTTTTATAAAATTGAACAGTTGTGGGAGTAAGCTACCCCCACAAGTATTAAAGTTCTTTCAATCCCATGTCTCTTAGTTTATCTTCATAGGATTTGGGTGTTACATCAGCAGAACCTCTCACACCACTACTGGTTTCGCCATTTTCAATATTATTTGATGTTGGAGTAAAATTTGTGTTGGTTTCTTGCTGATTACTTGTTGGAGCTGCGTATTGGCTTGCTAATTTCTTTAATTGAGCGTCTTTTTCAGAGTCAGCTTCAAAAGACATTTCTTTATCATCGCGAACTGTTGATCTTCTTCGCTTGAAGGTTGCAAATGCCGCATCAGCAAAACCTTTAGATACACTATGTAGGAACTCATTAAGAACATTCGCCATTGCTTTCATCATATATTGTTTGCGTTTGTTCGTACTTATATCAATGTCCAAAAGTAATCCAGGTTGAAGATGGTGAGGATTGATTTCATAAATAAATTTATTGAATTGTTGTTCTAATAAATTCACTCTTTCTTCTATCACAACTCGCTCAATTGGGTTTTGGTATCCATACATTTGATGAAGTCTTTGTCTGATTTCTTTGAGTTTTTGAGAAGTATTTTTGATTTCAACAGTGTATGTTCTATTATTCTTTTCCACAAAGGTATTCACGGGATCACGATATTTTAGCTTGTTCCATTGGATTTCATCTGGGTCTGAATTCACAGCATTTCGTTCTTTAACCCATTTTTTTGGCATCACTGCTTCTGCTAAGTCTTCGAAATCCTTGATGATTTTCTTCAATCCACCAAATTTCCTTTTGCTTCTTTGATAAAGTTCTTCTACTACATCCATCACAGCATCTACTTCGCGAATAAAAGCATTCATCCTTGCGTCATAGATACGCTTCAATTCTCGTATTTGGGATTGATCATAGTAGACCAATCGTATGGAATAACGTTCATCTGGTAGTTGGGTTTCATCCTCATCTTCGTATTCTCTGATTAAACACTCTCTTGCATTCTTTTTGTTATCACAAACTTGATATCCTAATTTTGAGGTATCAAGAATAGAAGTAATTGTGTTTACAGCTGTGTTAAAACCACGGTTTCTGATGTTCTCGTCATCAATTATGGCTTTGATTCTTTCCCTCATGTTGAGAGGATCGTAGTCTTCTTGGTCGATTTCAGCTCTTAAACCTTCTATTTTATCTAAGAATTTCTTTGCCAAGATAGCGTATCGTTTTGAGTTAGGATCAGAAGCATTATCATCTGTAAACTTATCGACCAACTTGATTTTTTCGAACATGATTTCTCCGTCGGTTAATTCAGGTCGTCCTGAATCGATGATCTCTTCTTTGAGTTTTTCAATCTCTCGATCAATCAACTCCATGATGTGTTTTGCTAAAGTATCCTTCAATAGATATTCTACGGTTGTTTGGTAATGAAAGATTGGGCTAATCAATTCTGAATCAAGAATGTTGATAGAAAGCTTAATATCTGTTACAGTTTTGGGCTTGTAAAGATTGTCCTTAAAGACGCATTTGACTATCGAGTACGCGTTCTCACCACGAACGAATGCACCAACGTCTGTTTTTTGACGCAAGATAGCGTTGGTTTCGTTTTCTAAATCGTTCACACCTCTTTGGATGTGTCCTTGCAAGTGTCCATACATGTTGATGATAGATTTCTCGATCTCGCCGGTATTGAATTTGTCTGCACCAGCCAATTTGTCGATCAATTCAGAGATTTCTCTCGGGGTATAACGAGCTAAAACCCGCATTTCTTCTTTATCTACGAAATCACGAACCTTCTTCATCATCTCGTCTTCTACGGTGATTGTGTAGCGATTGAACATATTCACATATGCTTGGTTCACGTAGTTGTAGATTTTATCTTCAATGCTTGCCATTATATCGACATCTTTTGCAATCTCGGGTGGCAATTTGGTTTGAACAAAATCCCTCACTCTTGCTGCTGCATCATCAACAATCTTTTTTGATTCGGCAATCTTATTTCTTCCTTCCCAGACCAACGAAGTTCGTGATGCCACCGCACTTGGAATTATAGGGTCTACTTTATTAGGGCTTTTGGGAAATTGTCCTGCTGCCATATTTAATTCCTCCAAATGATAAAAAGTGTAAAGTTTACCATTATTCTCCTATTAATTATCGTATAATTAAATAACCTTAATTTATTATCAACTAAAAAATTAAATTTTTTGTAAATTTTTATAATTTTTTTCACCCCTTTTTTCAAAAATCTCGGAATTTGTATTTTCCTCTCTTTAATAATTCTTTCTCATGTTCAGATATCTCCAAGATCTTCATACCCTGTTTTATGAACTCCAAAGGGCTTACATATCCCAATTCTTCCACATAAAGCCTAGGCTCTCCATTTTCTATCTTAACCTCCCCCTTTAGTTTCCTATAACCATACATCAATGAATACATTTTTATTAACATAAGATAAAAAATATATTTCTTTATTTTTTTATCAATCTTATTTATAATTCCAAGAATGATAAAAATTTAAAAGTTGAGGTAGATATGATAACAGATTTAACCTTTTTCACGAATGAAGAGAATAGAACAATCAAGGACAGATTCAAGATCTTACTTCAAAAATCCACTTCTTTTGATTGCTTAGTAGGGTATTTTTTTGTCAGTGGTTTTCATGAGATTTACCCAGCTCTCGAGAATACACAAAAAATTCGCATTTTGATTGGCATGGGGATTGATCCCAAAGCTTTCAAACTCATAGAGTATGCTAAACTATTAGATCAAGCAAGACGAATCCTATTCCCATGCAAAGACGAAAGAGATTGTTAGTAAACTCATAATCGACGAATTGGAAAACTCAGAAGACGAAAGCATTATAGACAACGGCATTGAAAAATTCATCGAATGGATGAAAACCGGCGGAAGAGTCTATACAAACTTACGGAACATGTTTGCTCGATGCAAGGTCTTTATGGCAGATACAAGGTGATCCCCTTAGTAATATAGAAATCAAAAACTTACCGAAGCTATCCACTATCTGATCAACTACATCAAAGGCAGGCATGTTTACATCCAACAAGAAGGACACCAACATAACTCAGTTTTTGGAAAAGTCATCCTTAAAAACAAAATCAACATTAACAAAAAAATGGTGCAAATGGGATTAGGTGATTATGAGAAAGAATGATAAAATAAAAAAAGTGGATTTTAAACATTGCAACAAATCGCTGGCAATTCAATAGACCAAAATATGTAAGTAAAGTTGCAGAAGAAATAAGAAATTGCCAACCCAAAACTTTAGACGATTGGTTTGATTATTACAAAAAACATGTAAAACCAGAAAAATAATTCTTCTTGTATTTTTTCTTCAACACTGATTAAAATTTCTTCTTTTAGTTTTTTTTGAAGTCTTCTAAAATCCCTTCATTCTCAAGAGGTGAAGCAGAAGTCTCTCAATTTCTTCTTTTGAGTTTGAGATGGAGATAATATTAATTTTCTCAGACAAAATCAACAATTTTTGGAAATTGTAAAAATGGACACAGGAAAACCATCTGTTCAGACAAATTATGTATAATGAGTATTGCGTTAGCCAAAAGTTATTAGTTTCCTCTTCACTCTAAAAGTAAAAAAGTAAATAAGTTCATCAAATTAATTATACAATTCTTAAAAACAAAACTCTATTCCCAATATGCTAAGTAGGTCCAGAAACTTATGATGTCTTTTAGGATATTATCGTTAAAGTCATATTCTGGGCTATGCAACGGAGGATTTGTTGAGTGTTCTTTTTTTGAACCAAGCCATATGTAAACTCCATCGTAATTACGAAGAAAAAACGAAAAGTCTTCACTTCCCATGCTGGGCTTTTCGATTTCAACAAATTTACTTTTATCGAAGGTTTTTTCTATGAATGCCCTTATTTTTTCGTATTTTTCTTTGGAATTTATAGTGGCTGGGTATCCTTCCTTGAGTTCGAACTTATAATCAATCCCATACAATTCTACCCAGCTCTTCAATAAGTTATTTATATAATTTAAGATATTTTCCCTTGTGCTTTGCTGGAATGTTCTTAGGGTCCCTTTGATTTCGATTTGATCAGGCAAAACGTTATAAGTGCTACCTGCGTGAATTGAAGTAAAAGACAAAACTTTTTCATCCACAGGATTCCATCGACTCAAATATGAATATATAGTTTGTATCAGAAGCGATGATAGAAAAATCACATCTATTCCTTGATGAGGCATTGCGGCATGAGAACCTTTCGCTTTAATGATGAGATCAAAGCTATCATAAGATGCCATAATGGAGCCAGATCGAATACCAAAGATTCCTTCTTTCATCTCGGGCCAGTTGTGGATAGAATAAACTTCATCGAAATGGTATTTTTCTTTTAATCCTTCTTCGAACATCTTTTTTGCACCACCTTCATTTTCTTCTGCTGGCTGAAAGATAAAATAAATTGATTGATTTAATTTATAAAATTTTGAAACTTCTTTTATTACCTTGGCAGCTCCTAATAATCCTGCTAAGTGTCCGTCATGTCCACATGCATGCATGCGGTGAGGGATTTTGGATCGATGTTCGAAGGTGTTTAACTCTTGGATGGGAAGAGCATCCAGTTCTGCACGAAAAGCCAATCGCTTTGTGGCATGTGGAATTTCTATTCTTCCAATCACTCCCGTTTTGGCAATGTTGTTTTCATAGGGTATTTCAAATTCTTGGAGTTTTTCTTGGACAAACTTTGATGTTTCGAACTCATGAAATGCCAACTCAGGATTGGAATGAATAAAATGCCTCCATTCAATCACTTGGGGTAAAACTTCATCGATAAGTTTTTCTACGAGTTCTCTGAATTCTTTTGTTATTTTTTTATCCATTTTAAAATATCCTGATAAACTTTTTGTCTTTCTTCTTGAATTTCGTTTAAGATTTCATGATACAATCTTTCATATCCAATCCATCTTTTTTCTGTTGTTAGGTTTTCGTAAAATGTCTTGGCAGCCTGAGGGTCAACTATCTCATCACTCAGTCCTTGAAGCACCAACGTCGGAATTCGTATGTTTGATGCCTCTTTTACGACAAGTTCTTGGTGTTTAAGACATTCGGCGAACCAGCGAGCAGTGGCATGTTTAAACACCTTTGGATCGTTTTTGTAAGATTCTACAACGTGTTTGTCATGACTTAGTTTTTCCGGATCCAAGCCTGAGGGAAGTAATAGTCCTGGCAATGGTTTTGATAATAAATTTCCTAAAAATCTTTTCCATCCAGGAACGGGCATTCCCAAACCTATAAAAGGACAGGTTAAAATCGCACTTTTGATTTCGATGGGAGGATTTCGTGTTTCAAGATACCTTCCTAAAATCAAGCCTCCCATAGAATGACCGCCTATGTGAATTTTTTTTGTTTTGGTGGAAAGAAATTGAATGGCAGCTTCTACATCATTTAAGTATTCTTGAAAATCTAAAATCAAACCTCTTTTTCCTTCAGAATCTCCATGTCCTCTTAAGTCAAAGATAAAAAAAGAGATTTGATGTTCGTAGAGAAAATTGGCAAAGTTCTCATATCGTAGTCGATGTTCAGCAAAGCCATGTATCCAAAGAAGCCACTGATGTGAGTTCGCATCCCACAGACTGGCTATTAATTTTGTTCGATCTTTTGAAAGAAATTCCACATCTTGCCTCATAAATTCTCTATACAATCAAGCTAACTACTAATTCTTTTTCGTCAATAATTAACTCTCATCTTAGAAACTCAAAACGTGATGACAAATCATAAAGAAAATTTAAGATTCAAATTTATAAAATTTCAAATCCAATCAAAAACCTTAAAAAATCAATTAGAGAATCTCTTTTTATTCTAATTACATAAAAAATTTTGTTCTCATGAAAGTTGCTATTGTTCATGATTGGCTCACCGGGATGCGAGGTGGAGAAGTGGTTTTAGAAGCCCTGTTGGATCTCTTTCCCGAGGCTGATCTTTTTACTTTGCTTCACATTCCTAATTGTTGTTCGGACAAGATCGAAAAAAGAAAAATTTATACAAGCTTCATTCAAAATTTTCCCTTCAAAGAAAAGTTGTATCGATATTATCTTCCTTTCTTTCCGACCGCTATCGAAGAGTTTGATTTTTGGGGATATGATTTGGTTTTTTCGAGTTCTCATTGTGTTGCCAAGGGTGTGATTGTTCCGCCTGATGTTCCTCACATCTCGTATATTCACACCCCCATGCGATATGTTTGGGATATGTATAGAACGTATTTTCCCGGTGAGAATTTCCTTCAAAAATTTTTGATTCCCTTTTTTGCAAATTATTTAAGAACTTGGGATTCGGCATCTGCCCATCGTGTGGATCAGTACATTGCGAATAGTCAGTTTGTAGCTCGACGTATCAAAAAATACTACGGAAGGGATGCTGTTGTGATTCATCCGCCATGCATAAAAAACTTTCCTGAATTAAATCTTCACCAACGTGATTCGTTTTACTTGATTGTGAGTGCTTTAGTTCCCTACAAAAGAGTGGATATAGCCGTTAGAGCATTTCGTAAGTTGAATCAAAAGCTCATTATTGCAGGAAATGGACCTGAGCTCAATAAACTCAAAAAGTTAGCAACACCAAATATAGAATTTTGGGTATCTCCTTCAAAAACCGAGATTGCTCAACTTTACCAACGAGCAAAGGCTTTGATTTTCCCAGGGATTGAAGATTTTGGGATTGTGCCAGTAGAAGCTCAGTCCTACGGATGCCCAGTGATTGCCTATCGAAGGGGTGGAGCTTTAGAAACCGTGGTCGAAAACGAAACGGGGATTTTTTTCGACGAACAAAACGAAAACAGCTTAATCGATGCAATAAAAAAATTCGAAAATTTTCAATTCAACGAAAAAACCTTTCGAAACCACTTGATGAAGTTTACATACGATAATTTTATCGAAAAGATTAAAAAAATAGTATTTTCCTTTACGAATACGAATTATACCTTTTCTTGATTTTAAAATCAAGCTGTTTATGATTAAAATCATATATGTCACCGACGTTCATGATTCTATTGATGAACTTCATCAACTCATACAGCTCACAGAAGCAGATTTATATCTAATCAGTGGCGATATTTTGTATTATGCCTTTTATGACATTGAAAATGTGATTCGCTTTACTACTTTGCAAGAGGAATTTCAGTTTTTGCTTCGGGAACAAAAGAGAAAAATATTTCCTTATGATTTTGCCTCGGAAATCCTCATCCAAGAATCACATCAAAAAAAACAAGAGGATTTGGTTCAAAAATCCATAGAATATCGAGAGTTGTTTCATTTAGCAACTAAAACGATGAAAGAAAAATACAGAAAGATTGAAGAAACGATACAAAAACATTCCAATGCTGATTGTTTTGTTTTGCCTGGAAACTACGACATTGACTTCAAATACACTGCATTAGCATCAAGAAACTTACACAAAAAAATCATGTATTTCGAAAACATAACTTTTGGTGGTTATGGAGGTGCGCCTGTTCCAACTTCAGGAATCCCCGAAAAATTGATTGTTCCCTATTTAGAAGGTGGGGTTGGAAAAAGTTTTTATTCGGAACCTCAAGAGTTTTTCGAACACCACCAACCTGACGTACTGGTTCTTCATAATCCAGCTTTTGGGTATTTCGATCAAATCCCCTCTTACGGAAACGTAGGTTCTATGGGAATAAGGAATTACTTGGATTATCATACACCCATGATGGTTTTGTCGGGACACATCCACGAAGACTACGGAATCCAAGTAAACAAAAAAGGCACGCTATTTCTTAATCCCTCAAACTTTGGAGCTGTGGACTCAATCTACGGACCTCAGGAAGGAGGTATCTTCGCAGAAATCTACATAAACAAGAAGCGAAAAAAAATCACAAAAGTTCGTATCAAAAGATTATTCCAAAACACCATCTATGAATACTTTGATGTTTTTGTGGAATATGAACCTTACCCAAAACTAGAATTCCAAAAACTCAAAGATTTTGATTCATTTTACCTGAGCTTTGAGAAATTCTTTCGAAATAATCAAAATCCATATTCATATTACTGATTTTTTTGAGTTCACACTTTCACATTTTTGATGCGGATAGGGAGTCTTCTGGCACCCCAATTTCCCACAGGACCATCAAAATAACCCGCAATGGGATAATAACAGAATTTGCAACGACCGTTATCGGTTAAGTGGTATTCTTTGATCTCGAACCAATCTCTCGCAATCACTTTTTGTTGGCAATTCGGGCAGTAGGTGCTTTCGGCATCTTCATCATAGACATTTCCTACATAGACATAATGTAATCCTACTTCCAACGCAATTTTTCTTGCTCGTAGTAGTGTTGAATGGGGAGTTCTGGGTTTATGAAGCATCTTGAAATCTGGATGAAAAGCCGTAAAGTGGAGGGGGACGTCAGGTCCAAGATTTTTGAGTATCCATTCGCATTCTTTTTTGATTTCTTCGTTGGAGTCGTTTTCACCAGGTATTAATAGGGTTGTGATCTCAAACCAGACTTTTGTATGTTTTTTTAAATAGACTAAAGTATCCAGAACTGCTTGTAAATGCCCTCCGCAAATCTTTCGATAAAAGCTTTCTGAAAATGCCTTTAAATCCACATTAGCCGCATCCATGTGTTGATAAAATTCTTCTCTTGGTTCGGGATTCATGTAACCTGCCGTTACTGCGACGGTTTTTATCCCCAACTTGTGGCATTCTTTAGCCACATCAATGGCATATTCCATAAAAACAACGGGATCATTATACGTGAAGGCAACACTACGACACTGATATTTTTTAGCCACTTTGGCAATCAATTCTGGACTTGCTTCATCAGATAAAGTATCCATTTCTCGGGATTTGCTTATGCTCCAGTTTTGACAAAACTGGCAGATCAAATTACAACCTGCTGTTCCAAAAGAAAGAATAGGAGTTCCGGGAAGAAAGTGATTCAATGGCTTTTTTTCAATGGGATCAATACAATAACCACTTGAACGCCCATACGTATAAAGCACTATCTGATGATTTTCGCGTCCACGAACAAAACATAACCCTCTTTGACCTTCACTCAATTTACATCCACGAGGGCATACGTCACACTGGATTTTTCCGTTTTCAACAGCATGCCAGTATTTTGTAGGATGAATATAATGTGTTTTTGGCATAAATCAAGATAAAGATTATAATGATTTTTTTATTATTGACAACTTTTTTTCTGAGTATATATTTTTTGCTATGAATTCTTTGAGTATTCGCCCTACTGCAGTTGCTGGAATGTTTTATCCTTCCCATCCTCAAAAATTATCACAGCTCATCAAAAAATTCATTGATGAGGCAAAGATTGAAATCAAACAGAAACCCAAAGCCATTATTTCCCCTCATGCTGGATACGTTTATTCAGGTCCAATTGCAGGTTATTCTTACAAAATCCTTCTGCCATATAAAAGAGAGTATAAAACTATCATTCTTTTAGGACCTAGCCATTTTGAGTATATTCCTGGCATTGCTTATCATTCTTCAGATTACTTTGAAACTCCTTTAGGGATTATCCCCATCGATAAGAGTGCTATCCAAAAAATCCAAGATTTTTCATTTGTCTTTGAAAATGATAAAGCCCACCGAAGAGAACATAGCATAGAAGTTCAATTACCATTCTTGCAATATATTTTTGGGAATGAAATCATGATTATTCCTCTGGCTATTGGGAAAGTTGACCCCGAAGATGTGGTGAAGGTTTTACAAACACTATACACCGACCAGACTTTGATTGTAGTGAGCTCTGATCTTAGTCATTATTTGGATTATTCTACTGCAAAAGCAATTGATGAAAAAACGGCACTTGCAATCGAAAATCAAAATCCCTATGATATCCACCAAGAGCAAGCTTGCGGAAGGATTGGAATTCAAGCATTGTTGATATTTGCAAAACAAAAGCAGTGGAGCACAATTCGGTTGGATTTGAGAAACTCAGGTGATACTGCGGGTGATAGAAAACGTGTGGTCGGATATGGCTCATGGTGCTTTGTTTAAACTTTCATGCTAACGGAAGAAGAAAAAAAAATACTAAAATCGATAGCAAGAAAATCAATTGAATATGGCTTGATACATCATAAGCCTCCTAAAATCACATTAGAGAATTTACCCAAAAAACTTCATGAAAAAAAAGCAAGTTTTGTAACAATCACCCTCAAAAACCTGCCAAAAGAAAAAAATCTACGAGGTTGTATTGGTAGTATCTTCCCGAATGAACCCTTAGCAATGAACGTTTCCTATAATGCTTTTAGTGCTGCTTTCAAAGACCATAGATTCCCCCCACTCACAGAAAAAGAATTCCCTTATGTAGATATAAAAATCTCAGTTTTAAGTCCATTGGAAAAAATTTCTTGTGTGAGTTTCGATGACTTACTTAGCAAGATACGACCTCACGTTGATGGAATTTACTTAAAATCACCTGATGGCAGAGCCACCTACTTACCAGACGTATGGAATAAGATAGAAGATAAAAAAGAATTTATTTACCACCTCTACAAAAAAGCGGAACTTTCACAGAATTACCCTTTCTCGAAAATAGAATGGTTTCGCTACACAACCGAAAATTTCTAAGAATCAAAAGAAAACCACTCTAAATTTAAAAAACTCACTTCTCGAGTCATTTCGTTTTTTTCTCTAAAAAAGTTTTTTTTCTCGAGATAACAATGGTTTCACTTAAACTTTACCATTCTTTAATCAAATAGCTTTCTTATATTCCTTGAAGGATGTTTAAAACTGAGTTTCTATTAAAAACTCATCCTCAACACAAAAAAATTATTAAAAAATTTAACTAATTAGCAATCGATGAAAAAAATTGCTAATTTGAAGGAAATTTTGTTTGACGATAGCAGCGTTTTTACTTTTTTGTTCCTTGAGATTAGCAATCAAACATATTGATTGCTAAATCATACTAATAATAAAATCATTAGGAGGTGAGTAATGAACATAAAACCACTTGGTGATAGGGTTTTGATTGAACCCATAGGACAACAAGAAGAAAAAATTGGTAGTATCATTATTCCCGACACCGCGAAAGAAAAGCCACAAGAAGGTAAGGTAATCGCTGTAGGACCTGGTCGTCAAGAAAATGGGAAAACAATCCCCGTTCAGGTCAAGGTAGGTGATCGCGTTCTTTACGGCAAATATGCGGGAACAGAAATCAAAAAAGATGGGAAAGAATATTTGATTGTTCGCGAAAGCGATATTTTAGCCATCATAGAATAATTACAAAAAGGAGGTGCCTATGCCAAAACAATTAGAATATCACGAAGAAGCGCGTAGAAAATTGCAAATTGGAGTTAACAAACTTGCTAATGCTGTAAAAGCAACATTAGGTCCAAGAGGAAGAAATGTTGTGATAGACAAAAAGTTTGGTGCTCCAACAGTCACAAAAGATGGAGTCACCGTAGCAAAAGAAATTGAGCTTTCTGATCCTTTTGAAAACATGGGAGCTCAGTTAGTTAAAGAAGTTGCAACCAAAACAAATGATGTTGCTGGTGATGGAACCACAACGGCTACGGTGTTGGCTCAAGCAATTGTCAATGAAGGTTTGAAAAATGTAACTGCTGGAGCAAACCCCATGCATTTGAAAAGGGGTATCGAAAAAGCAGTGGATGCTGTAGTTCAAGAACTCAAGAAAAGAGCTAAACAAGTCGGAAACAATAAAAAAGAAATCGCTGCTGTTGCGGCAATCTCTGCTAACAACGATTACGCAATCGGAAATCTTATTGCTGATGCAATGGAAAAAGTAGGTAATGATGGTGTGATTACTGTTGAAGAAGCAAAAGGAATTGATACCTACATGGAAGTCGTAGAGGGAATGCAATTTGATAGGGGTTATCAATCTCCTTATTTTGTGACTGACCCAGAGAACATGATTGTTAGTTTCGAAAAACCATATATTCTCATACATGAGAAAAAAATTTCTAACATGAGAGAACTTCTACCTATTCTCGAGAAAGTTGTCCAAACTGGAAGACCGCTATTAATCATCGCAGAGGAAGTTGAAGGAGAAGCCTTAGCAACCCTTGTTGTAAACAACTTAAGAAAAACCATAAAGGTCTGTGCTGTAAAAGCTCCAGGCTTTGGTGAGAGAAGAAAAGCTATGTTGGAAGACATTGCCATCATGACAGGTGGACAAGTGATTTCTGAAGATCTAGGAATGAAACTCGAAAACGCAGAACTCTATCAGCTAGGACAAGCTGAAAAAGTCGTTGTTGATAAAGAAAACACCACCATCATTCATGGTTATGGTAGTGAAGCTGATATTAAAGGAAGAATCAATCAAATCAAAAAGCAAATAGAAGAAACCACAAGTGATTATGATCGAGAAAAATTGCAAGAAAGATTAGCAAAACTTGCTGGTGGTGTTGCAGTCATTTATGTTGGAGCTGCAACTGAAGTCGAAATGAAAGAAAAGAAAATGAGGGTTGAAGATGCTCTTTCAGCTACAAGAGCTGCTGTTGAAGAAGGAATTGTTCCAGGTGGTGGAATTACTCTATTGAGAGCCCGTGAAGTGATCAAAACTCTAAATCTCGAGGGTGATGAGAAAACGGGAGCTATGATCGTTTATCGTGCATTGGAAGAACCACTACGACAAATTGCTAACAACGCTGGAATTGAAGGTAGTGTTGTTGTTGAGAGAGCAATGCATGAAAAAGAAAACATTGGATTCAATGCAGAAACCCTACAGTGGGAAGACCTCACGGAAGCTGGAATTCTTGATCCCGTAAAAGTAGTGAGAAGTGCATTACAAAACGCTGCTTCCATTGGAGCAATGATCCTCACAACAGAAGTCAGCATTACCGATCTCCCTGAGAAAGAAAAAGAACACTCACCAGGTGCTGGTGGCATGGGAATGGATTACTAAAAATAAAAAGGCACCTAAGGGTGCCTTTTTTTATTTATCCATATATTGATATTGAAACTCATTCTCAATTTAGATTGACATTTTTTTATTAAAAATTTATTTATACTTCCATGATGAAGGATAGAAGGTACAACTTTAAAACGCCAATTACATGTATTATGGAAAACATCAAAAAATTTTCTTACATGAATGAAAGAAAGTTACAACTTTTCTTTCAATGCAAGTTAAATTGTCCTCTTAAACAAGAAGAAACATCTACTTTTTGTGGCAATTCTTATTTTTGTGAGCTATTTTATCATTTTCATCAAAAAGTTAATTGTGATAAAGAAAAAATTTTTAAGTATCGTGTCTTATCAGAATGAGTAGGTTATTTACATTTTCCTTCTGTATATCCTATTATTCTCTTGTCTTTACAAGCAAAGCAAGAATTTGCAAAGCTTTCTCGGCAGTAGGTTTTTTTACAATTTAAAATATCTTCGGTAAACCAACCACAGACAGGTTGATATACTTCAATGCAATAATCAACGTTTCTACTTTCTGAGGAACATTTGTTTATGATAATTTGTGATACATAATTATCTTGACTGTTGTTTACAGTTTGTTGATTTACTGGTTTTATCAAATTTGGCATTACTTGTGTAGTTTGTTTTTTTTCAATTTTCACGTTTTCAGTTTTTGAATTCGTTTTGCATCCGACCAACACCATCAGAAAAACCAATATTAAAATATTTATTTGACTTAATCGTTTCATTTTGTCTTCTCCACTTTTGATAGAAAGTATGACGTATAATTTAGAAATTTTTATCAAGAATTTTTGGGTAAATATTAAATTATTTTATTGTGGGACCCGATACTTTACGTTTTGATATTTTTTTGATAAGAACCTTCTTTTTTCCGTTGTTTTCCTATAAAATTAACGTTTAATCAACTTTTTTCAGTGTGAATTTTTTTGAGCTAACCCAAAAAAATGAGTTTTTTACGTTTGATTTTCATAAGTATTAAACATATCATTTCTAAACTTAATCTACTGGTTCCTAATTTTCACTTTTTTTTAAAAAGATTCAAAATTCTTCAGTGTTGTGATTGACTTTCAATTTGGCATGAAAAATTTGGTATCAACGGCACCAATAGAGAGGGGGATACACCCGTTCCCATCCCGAACACGGAAGTTAAGCCCCTCATCGCCGATGGTACTGCACGGTTCGCCGTGTGGGAGAGCAGGACGGTGCCGGCCCCCTCCTTATTTTCATTGTAGCATCAAAGTTAAACCAAACAAAAAGTTATCATAATTTAGCTAAAATATCTATTCCAATTCATAAAAGCTGATATATATATAAAAGCGCCATTTAAAAAACGTTCTTAGAGAAGTTCACAAAAAATCAAGACTGCATTATATTAAGAAAAACTAAGTTAACATTATTTTTCCAAACTACTTATAATTACAAAGAAACTTCAAGAATTTCGAAGTTTAATATGGTGTGATATTTCTTTCCTTCATCAAGTTCAAAACTTTCTTTAAATCTTCCCAAACGTCTCGTTTTAGGGGTGAATCATCTCCACCATTTCTTAACACATAGCTGGGATGGTAAGTAGGAATTACAGGGATGTTTTTATAATAAAACAATTGCCCTCGAATTTTTGTAATTCCAGCCGTGGTATTTAACAGAAACTTTGATGCTGGATTACCCAGCGCAATGATGATTTTTGGTTGAATTAGCTCAATCTGACGTATCAAATAAGGACTACAATATGCTACTTCTTCTGCATCAGGTGGACGATCCTTTTCTCCTTTCATATCTACCGTAGGACGACATTTCACCACATTCGCTATATAGACTTTTTCTCGAGGAATTTTTAAGCCATTTTCAATCATTCGTGTTAGAAGTTCACCCGCTCGTCCAACGAAAGGTCTTCCTGTTTCATCTTCGGTTTTTCCCGGACCTTCACCGATAAACATCAAATGAGCCCGTGGATTTCCCTCACCAAAAACTACGTTTCTTCGAGTTACACACAACTTACATTTTCTACATTCTTTTGCTATGGACTCCAACTCTTCTAAAGAATTCACAAACGAAAAGTCAGAATTTTTCCAAAGAGCATCAGCGTATCTGGGTGTAGATGTTTTTGTTTGTTTTGTTTTTTCTGCGTATTCGAATAAATCCATCTTAAATTTCCATTAGTTTAGAAGCGAGTTCTGCTAAGGGGGAACGCTCTCCTTTTTCTAAAGTGACGTGCGCAAAAATGGGTTGTCCTTTCAGTTTGCTGAATGTATAAGAAATCCCATTTGTATATAAGTTCAAGTAAGGGTGATCGATTTGATAATAATCTCCTGTAAAAACTATTTTGGTTCCAATGCCAGCTCGGGTGATAATGGTCTTTGCTTCGTGAGGAGAAAGGTTTTGTGCCTCATCAATAATGACAAATTGCTTGGGAATGGATCTACCCCTTATAAAGGTCAATGGTTCCACGTCAATCACACCCGTCTCTTTTAGATAATCAATCGTTGCGAAAACGTCTTTATGTTTATGGGATTTTTTTTCAAATTCTTCTTCTTTGTAGGCATAAGAACCATTTTCTAAAAGAAACTCCAAGTTATCGTAAATCGGTTGCATCCAGGGTCGTATTTTTTCTTCTACCTCTCCCGGCAGAAACCCAATGTCTTTTCCTAATGGGACAACTGGTCTTGCAACAAGTAGCTTTTTGTAGATTTCTTTTTCCATCACTTGCTGTAATCCACAAGCTAATGCGATCAATGTCTTTCCTGTTCCCGCTCTTCCTGCTATTGTGACTAACTGGATTTCTGGATCCAACAAAGCATCAAAGGCAAATCTTTGCTCTTTGTTCTTGGGATGAATATTGAATACCTTTTCTTCTTTCAAAGGGATTAGTCTTCCACTTTTATGAGCTCTGGCTAAAGCACTTTTATTTTCGGACTTCAGTGTGATGTATTCATTCACAAGAATAGGTTCATGCAAAGGCTCAAAGGAAAATTCAATTTTATCTTCCTGCCAAAAGAGAGGTTCATTCTTATAAAATCTTTCAATCCATTCATCTGTCGTGTAGATGGTTCGTTCTCCCGTATAGAGCTTTTCTAAACTACCAATATCTTCTGTTGTGTTGTAATCTTCTGCTTGGATACCCAAGACATCTGATTTGATTCTTAAATCTGCATCCTTTGTGATAATTTTTACATTTTTTTTATAAATTTTTTTTAATTTTAATCCTGTTGAAAGTAAGTAATTATCTTTTAAAATCTTATTCAAACCCTCAGGGAGTTCTTCAAAATCATTGAGTATATAAACTTGCAGAACCGACTCATTGGGAAGTTTTACTCCTTCTGTTAGTTTTCCTGAGACTCGCAGTTTATCTATAGCTCGAATGATTTCTCTTGCAGCTTTACCAATGGTAGTAACATCCCTCTTAAAGGAATCCAGTTCCTCAATCACAACCAATGGGATGATTACATGTTTTTTGGGAAATTTAAGGTAAGCATTGGGATCAAGAAGCAATACGTTTGTATCCAAAATGATGTATTCCATAAAACAATCGCTTTTAGAAAAGGATTAATTTTTTTATAAGTATGTTATTACTCATTCCCTCAAAAGTTTATTTCGACAATCAATTTTTATACATTCAATGGCGAGATGGCAAAGAATGCAAGTTTGATCTTCTAAACCTTAGAAGATATTGTCCATGTGCGCAATGCCGAGGTGGTCATGAAATCCGAGCAAACCGAATCACACTGGACATCAAAGAAGCCAAGCTTGTAAGAATCAAAAAAGTAGGAAGATACGCAATTGGATTGGTCTGGGAAGATGGGCATGACTCAGGAATTTATACTTATGAGAGTCTTCGCTACTTTTGTGACGAAAACAAAGAATATCGTCCACCCGGGGAAGAAGACGATTAAAGTGCGCCCAGGTGGATTCGAACCACCGACCTCTTGATTCGTAGTCAAACGCTCTGTCCAACTGAGCTATGGGCGCTTTGTAAATAAGATTTTTTAACTTGCAAACTCGTAAAGTAAAATTTGATTAGGTTATCACTGAAAACGTAAACGGATTTCTCCTTTTTTCACATCTAAGATTTGAATTTTTTTTCCCGTTTCTTTTACTACAACGAACATGCGAGGGTCATCTCCATAAAAGGCGAGGGTATCCCTTAAAGCAAATTCCCTACCGGGATAGATTACTTCCCAAATAATTTCATTTTGAGATGAGCTGATTTCGTTCACATTCTTCACAGCTGTGCGTTCAACCAAATCATCACGAAATATACCTGCTTTTGCCGGATCCAAGCCTGAGATTTTCATGATGATTTTGTTGTTCCTTGTGATTTCTGACCACTTGCTTTGGAGTTTTTCGTGAGCAAATTTCGCAAAACCACCTAATTTCTTTTCTGGATTGGGATCAGCTCCGACCGCATAGCGTTTGACTGACTCTTGAGCTGCTTGTAAATCCGTCACACCAATCCCACCAATGGCTTGTCCACTATAGGTTCCAATGATTTCACCTTGCCCCCATAATGACAAAATATTGATGGTTCCTGTGGCTTGGTAGCTCTTAAATTGGGGAGCTGGTGAGGCTTGAGGCTTGGTTTCAATATTTCCGATGATTAGCACATCTGCACCTGCTTTGAGAGCCACATCTTTTGCGTTTTCAGATAGTTTCGAAGGATCGTCTGCTACGATTTCAGAACTTCGGATGTGGGGCAATATGGATGTGGGATCTAAAACATCATACCCTTTTGCAATCAGCACATTCCGTATTTGTGATGCTCCTACCCCATCTCGAGAAGCGAAATCATAAACCTTTTTCGCATTTCCAGGAATAATGTATTCTTCTCGAATCAAAACCATGATTTTGGGATTTCCCACTAATTTTTGCATCAGATTGATTTGGTTTTGAATTTCTGCTTTTTCTACCTGGAACTTCACAAATAGTTTGATCATTCGAACGGTATCTAACATGTATTCTTGTTCTTCAATCACTCGATCATTCTTGCAAACTCCTTGAGCTTTAGAATAGATTTCGTTGGCAATGGACTGAGCATCAGAAACTTGAGTGTAAGTTGCAACTTGACTTCCTATACACTTTTCTATGGCTTTCCTACAAGCATCTTCTTTTGCTTTGTTTTTAGCTGCGGAAACACTTGTAAATATGGGAGCTTCTCCATAGACGGTGATTTCTCCACGTAAGCACTCAGAATAGAAATCTCCTATTGTTTCAGCTTCTTTTCGTTTCTCTGCAGGCTTACAATGAAAATAAATCAAAAGTAGTCCCAAAAAAACCCAAAAAAGCTTATGTTTCATACTCCCTCCTTTAGCAAACGAAAACTTGAGTCCATAGAAAGATATTGTCAACTCATTTTATTTCATTGAGTTTTCCGGAAAATATCCGATGGAAAGGATTGGATATGATAAGTCAAGCTGTAGGAAGTGATATAGAAGCGCTAAAAGAAATCCAAGAGGTTTTACACAAGGAGTTGAGTTTACTCCAAAAGGCAACTCAGATTGAAAAAGAAAAAGGCTCTGCCATTCTTTCAGCAAAAGCTCAAAAACTTCAAGAGTTAACCCAAAAATCAAACGAATTTTTACATTCTCTGATTGAAATCGAAAACCAACGATACACACTGATTGGGAATTTGATCTCGAAATACAAAGATAAAATCTCTTCATCTCAATTAAACATCTCGAACTTCATGAAGGTGATTGCCATAGTAAAAGAAAATTCGAACCCCCGAGAATCCAATCAACTGATAGAAATTATTGATGGGTTGATTGAGATCCTCACACGCTTTCGAAAACAAACAGAAGAGTTGAAAGCCGAAGTTGAAGCAAACCAAAAATTGCTTCATCGCACAAAAAAGATTGTATCTGAATTCTTAGATGAAGTAGAGAAAAAAGACAAAACCTATCTTAGATCAAACAAAGTCAAGGTCAGTTCTTCGGTTTTAATCAATCAAAGCATATAGGAGCGTTCAAATGGGTTCCACGTTCGGTGGTTTAGAAATTACGAAAAGAGGGCTTTTTGTTCACCAAACAGCAATACAAACAACGGGACACAATATTTCCAACGCAAGTAATCCCAACTACGCACGTCAAAGAGTAGAATTCGATACTATGGATCCCCTGTATGAACCAACCCTTACCAGATCGAATCATCCCGGGCAGTTAGGTCAAGGAGCTAAGATTGCTTTGATTGAACGAATACGGAATTTTTTTTATGACGATCAAATCATCAACACATCCAAAGAAAAGCAATTTTGGGATACAAAATTCCAGTATTTGTATCAATTAGAAAAAATCATCAACGAACCATCAGATCAATCTCTTCGAAATTTGGTTGAGCAGTTTTGGTCATCATGGCAGGATTTATCTCAATACCCAGCTGAGCTTTCTCATCGAGCTGTGGTGGTAGAACGAGCTCAAACCTTAGTAAACCGCATCCAAGATATGTATCGAAAAATCCAAAATTTACGAGAAAGAGCCGAGCAAGAAATCCAAGAAACCGTCCAACTCATCAATAATTATGCAAAAGAAATTCAAGAGTTAAACGTCAAGATCGCAAAACTACAAGCACTGGGGGATCAACCCAACGATCTTTTAGATAAACGAGATGCTGTAATAGAAAAACTTTCTTCTCTCGTCAACATACGGATCGGTAGAGGTGATAAAGATGAAATGATGGTTTTTATTGGAGAACAAGCAATCGTTCAAGGTTCCATTTTCAGGGCTATCCAAGCAATTCCAAATCCACAAAATGAGGGCATGTCATCCATCATTTGGGAGCATAATCAAAAACCCGTTATTATAAGCGGAGGAAAGCTTAATTCTTTATTGGAGCTCAGAGATCAAGATATTCTTTCTCGTCTGTATGAGTTGGATGAATTTACGGTTAATCTGGTTGATATTGTCAACGAAATCCATAGGGATGGTTTTGGTTTGGATGGAAGCACAAACCTTTCTTTCTTTGAGATTCGCCCTATCACGTTTGATGGGAATGCAACGTTTATTCCGAGGGATCACGTGGGGGATTTTGATTTTAATTTTGATGGCGTTCCTGAAATGACGGCTATTTTTCGTGTGGCTGGCACTCAAAAAGTTGATCCAAGAAGACAAGTGGGAATTAGTGGAATTCTCACTTTCTACCAATGGAACGAAAACGCGAAATCCTATGAACCCGTCCAAATCACGTATAGAGAAAACGAAACCTTAGAAGACATCATCAAAAAAATCAATCAAGCAAAAGTTGGAGTGGTTGCGTATTTGAATCACGAAAGCCAACTTGTTTTGAAAGCTGCAAGAAATGCCGACGACACAAAGTATAATTTTTTTATCAAACACATAGAAGACTCAGGAGATTTATTAGTTGGATACACAGGGATTTTGAGGGCATCGGGCAGCGTTGGAGCTTTTGATTTCCGACGAACAGGAGATATTGCAAAATTTCAGGGAACGTTAGAGAATATCACAGTCTCGCCTCTTTTTAAACCCTCGCTTCATGTGAAAGTGAATGATGTGATTCTGCGAGACCTTTCGAAAATCGCAGCAGCCACGGGAAAAGACGTTGGTGGAACGGGTGATTACAACACTCCCGTCGGATTGGCAAACGGAGAAAACGCCCTACTAATCGCACGAGCTCTCAAACAAGGAAAAAGCTATGTGGGTTATGATGAAACCTTTTTGGAATTTCATACTTCACTGGTATCAAAGTTAGGAGCCGAAAGTCAAAAGGCTGAGGAACTCTATAAACATCACTCAGATCATCTATTAGTGCTCAATAACCTCAGACAAAGCCTCATGGGAGTAAATCTCGATGAAGAAATGGCAAACCTAATCCAGTTCCAACATGCTTACAACGCTTCAGCAAGAGCTCTAAGAGCAATGGATGAATTGTTAGATGTGATTATCAACCGACTAAAAGCCTAAATTAGGAAAAAGCTATGAATCGAATTACCGGTTTAATGCAAAACCAAAATCTCATCAAACACATCCAAAACCAAAAGGTGGAAATGGATAAACTACAAAACCAGTTAGCAACGGGGCAAAAAATTACAAGACCAGGGGAGGCACCCTCAAATGCTGCCAACCAAATGTATTTCAAAACAAGGCTTATTGAAACCCAACAATTCGAGAAAAATGTGTATGAAGCCATCGATCGCATCAATCTAACGGATGGGCAACTTTCAACCATCACAGATATTCTTCAAAGAGTGCGAGTTCTCGCAGTCCAAGCCTCCAATGGGATTTATCAAGGAGATAACGCTTTTGATCTCAAACACGCCATTGCTTCCGAAATTGATCAGCATCTTCGTGCCTTGATTGATATTGCAAATACAACCGATGCCACGGGAAGACCCTTATTTGGTGGTTTTTTTGTTGAACGAAAACCTTTTGAACCCATTGTTGCAGACATCGAAACTCCTGATGGAATCAAGCTGGAAAACCAAATCATTGGTGTGGAATACCGAGGGGACATTGGAAAACGTCTGGTCGAGATTGATCGAAATGAATACATTGACGTAAATCTGCCCGGCAATCGTGTTTTTTGGGGAACCAACATGGTGATTGTGGGTAATGTCGATGCTTCGGGTTACATTGCCACATCGAATCAGAAATTCAAAATAAACGATGTGACGATTGAAGTCAACATAGGAGACACAATTGACGATATCATCGATAAAATCAACAAGGCGGGAATCGAAGTTCGAGCATCAAAAGTAGGACAAGATAATTTGGCATTACACACCATCACGCCTCATCAAATTTGGTTGGAGGATTTAGAAGGAGGAACAGTTTTGCAGGATTTAGGCTTGATCAACCCCGATCAACCTCAACCTCCAAATAATTACAACCCCCTTGCAAGAGTAGAAGGTTTATCGTTATTTGATGTTTTGATTAAGTTTCGAAATGATTTACTCAAAGGAGATCAATTGGAAATCTCAGGACAAGACATCGGAAATTTAGATGTAGCATTGGAGAACTTGCTTCGTTATCGTTCGGAGTTGGGAGCTCGCCATAATCGTTTAGAAGAATTTGCTAAAAAAATCAGCTGGGATAAAATCACCCTTACAGAATTAGTGGCAAAAACAGAAGGGATTGATTATGCAGAAACCATCATGAACTTAAAATGGATTGAAAATGTATATAACTATTCATTGAATGTTGGGGCAAGAATCATTCGCCCTACATTATTAGATTTTATCAGATAGGTTGGAAAAATGCTTGAGCTCGAGACAAAGTTTTTTGGCAAAAAATCCATCCAAGAAAATGAAATTTTATATTTTCCCGAAGGTTTGCTTGGCTTCCCAGAAGTAAAAAAGTTTTATCTTTTCAAAGAAAATCCGGATTCGCCTTTTTTGTGGTTGCAATCCGTAGAAAAAAAAGAATTAGCCTTTGTAGTGATGAATCCTCATGATATTGTCAAAAACTATCAGCCTGTGGTTCTCTCTTTTGATTTGGAAGCACTGGAAGTAAAGAGCTTAGAAGAATGCAGCGTTTTTTGTATCTTGACGATCCCTGAAAACCACCCCGAAGAAATGACAATCAACCTACAAGGACCAGTTCTTATCAACAAAGCAAAAAAAATAGGAAAGCAAGTAATTTCACTTGATGATAGACACAAAGTTCGAATGAATGTCTTTGAACTAATCCAAAAGCAAACTCTATAGGAACGAAAAGTGTTAATCCTTACACGAAAAACTAACCAATCCATCATGATCGGAGATGAAATTGAGATCGTGATTGTAGAAGTTCGAGGCGATCAAGTCAAATTAGGAATCAAAGCACCAAAAAACATTCCCGTCCATCGAAGCGAAGTCTACAAAGAAATCCAAGAACAAAACAAAAAAGCATCAAGCTCCCTGCGTTTAGACTCCGTAAAACAAGTAGAAAAAATCCTCCACAGGAAAAACCAATAGGGTTTATACTTACTCTACCTGACCGATGAAGTTCCTTGTAAAAGTAGTTTTTCTTTTAATCTTAGCTTTCCCGTTGTTAGCTGAAGAAGTTTTCCCGCCCTTGTCGTCGTCCTATCATTTACGTATTGTCAATAGAAAATACGTTTCCTATATCTTGTTCGAAAACATAGAAAACGTTTATGTTCTTACGATAATTTTGACTCACGGTCCGAACTATCATGCATTTAAGAGCGATAGTTATCGGCTTTATTACAAATGTGGGGATACTGCAACGTGCCTTGCCAAAGCAAAAGAGCTGGACGAAATCCTATCTTCTGGCTACAACATCGGCTTCGTGATCTCTGGCGATTGGATCGAAAAAATCATTCCAATCAAGTATTAGCATCCCATCAACTTTTATAACCTTTGTAATGTAAAAAACCTTTTATTCTTTTGCTTTTTTAAGGAAATTTTTGAGTGTAAGAAGTAATTTTGACTCTTATGTTAATTTTGAATGAGTCCATGATCGAGCTCTCTTCGTCATTTTCGAGGTTTATTCCATCCTATTCATTAAACTTTTCTTGCCTTTATATAGAATTTCCAAAAAAAAGAAAAAATGAAAACAATCTTAGTCACTGGTGGTGCGGGTTTTATTGGATCCCATATATGTGAAGCTCTATTAAAAGAAGGGCACTATGTGATTTGTTTGGATAACTTTTTTACAGGTTCCAAAGAAAATATCGAACATCTCTTAGATCATGAAAATTTTGAAATCATTCGTCATGACATCATAGATCCTATAAAACTCGAAGTCGATGAAATTTATAACTTAGCTTGTCCTGCAAGTCCCATTCACTACCAATACAATCCCATTAAGACTTTGAAGACTTCTGTGATTGGAACGATGAATATGCTCGGCTTAGCAAAGCGAGTGAAAGCAAAAATCCTACAAGCGAGCACCTCAGAAGTCTATGGAGATCCTACGATCCATCCACAGCCAGAAACATATCGAGGAAACGTAAATCCAATTGGTCCGAGAGCATGTTATGATGAGGGAAAACGAGCCGCCGAGACTTTATGTTTTGATTACTACCGTGAACACAAAGTGAAAATACGGGTTGTCAGGATTTTCAACACTTACGGACCGAATATGCAAATCAACGATGGAAGAGTGATTTCGAATTTTATCGTGCAAGCACTACTGAACCAAGACTTGACGGTGTACGGGGATGGAACTCAAACCCGTTCATTTTGTTATATCTCCGATCTCGTCAAAGGCATGATTGACTTTATGAGTCAAGACGAACATTTAGGACCTATCAATCTAGGCAATGATCAAGAATTCACAATTCTGGAGCTCGCCTATAAAGTTATCGAAATGACGAATTCTAAATCAAAGATTGTTTTTCGTCCCTTGCCAGAAGACGATCCTCTCCAACGAAGACCTGACTTAACCTTAGCAAGAAAACTCATACAATACGAACCCAAAGTCTCTTTAGAAGAAGGATTAAAAGCTACAATTGAGTACTTCGAAAAAAAACTTCAAAAAATGAAGCACATCAAGTCCTTTGCCAAGTAAGTTATTATCTCTGACTAAAAAGGATTTTAGAAATCTCATCAGAATAAAGATCAGAAACAAACTGAATTTTAAAATCATAGTTCAAATAGGGTTGCAATTTTCTTCTTTGGGAAAAATATAAAGACATTTTATAAATATCACTTATTAATAATTCTTTATAAAAATTACTTAAGTTTTTTGCCTTTTTCCATTTTTTTAGGATTTGACTTTTTTGGACGAAGCTTTGCTTTCTTTCATTTATTAAGTCTAAATCGTGAATTTGATGTAGAATCACCAAATCCACTTTATCTTGATAAAACGAAGATATTAAGCATTCTATGTTTTCTGAGCAGATTTTTGTAATATTAGATGTTTTGATTTTTTTATTAATTTCATTTATAAAATTACTCATATTTTCGTATATCAAAATATCACTTATAAAATTCAAAAAGGCATCCTGAAAAGGCTCATAGGAAATCAAAACATACTGATTATTGAATAACAGTTCTTGATATAAATCATACTTCCAAAGATTGACATTTGAAACTAAGATTTTTGTCTTTTCAGAAATATCATCAGGATAAAAAAAATAGAATTTGAAATGTCTTTTCTTTAGCTTTTCTTTGATTTTTGGATTTACGTAATGGATTTCTTCTGATTCTTCTGGGTATTTCGATAAGCGAAATTCGATTTCGTAAGTTTTCTTTTTGCGTTTTTCGTAAATTGAAATTTTTTTCGTTATTTGAATTTCGGCTTTTTTTAAGAATCCACGCATTTGTAAAATAGGACTGATAATTCCATGAGAGCTCCTTACGGGAAAAACAATCACCACATCCTGGGAAATTTCTTGATTATGGTATTCTTTGAAAAGATGCATCACTCGTTTATGAAAATCACTCTGAATATGAAATCGAGATTTGAAATCTTCCCAAATTTCATCTTTTTGATTGTAATATTTTGGTTTTAAAAATTGCTCAAATTCCTTTTTTTTCAAAACCAAGACATACATTGATTTTTCTTTGTAGGGGATTTTTGGTAATATCCAAAGTTGACATTCAGGTTCTTCGATGTATTCGATCCAAAAATCATAAAATTCATTGTAAGTAGCATTCCAAAGAATCAAGCTCCCACGAGAGAAGGAATAAACAAAATCAGGAATTTTGGATTTATCAAAAAAACAAACAGAGGAAAGAATAATAGGAGAGTAAAAACTAAAACCATCAATAATCGTAGAAATTTCGTCTTCAATCTCAACAAATTCATCACAAGCTGGCTGGAATTGATTTGGACGCAACGGAGAGGCACGAAAAAACGAGATGTTCGGAAAAAAACTGAAATTACGACATTCAGAAATCAAAACTTCATTCGCAGAAATTCGAAAACTCAAGATTACCCCAAGAATGAAAAAAAATGAATTTTTAAAAAAAATTTCAAAAAAAGATTGAACCATTTTCTAAAAGAATTAGTCAGTATATTAGAGTAGTTATTTGACAAATCAAACCATACATTGGAGGTGAAAATGAAAAAACTGATTTTTTTTGTAGCCATTGGTAGCGTCTTATTGACATACTGCGGTTCAAAACATGAGGTCAAAAGAGACGCAACAACCGTAGGAAAAGAGGGATGGGTTTTTGAAGGTTGGGCTTGTGCCCCTGATGCCACGAAAGCAAAAGAAGGTTTGAGCCCTGCTAAATACTGCAAAGAAGGTGAGCCCAAAGAATATCTCTATATGAAGTTCTCAGCGGCTGCTTCAGAAAAAGCAATCCGAAGTGGACGTATCGCTCAAATGATGGCAACCTGTAGAGACGCAGCTCTAACCCAAATCAAAGGCGATGGATTATCAAAAATCATCGGTGATTACTTAGAACAAGCTTCTGGTGTGCAAGATGGTCAATCCACTGGTATTGCCATTGTAAGGCAAAGCAAAGGTATCATACAAGGTGTGGGACTTTATGACTGCTGTGCGATTGATAATGACACAGGAACGTGCGTTGAACCCGGCGAAAAAGAAGATTGGTCCCAATGTCTTTGTGTGGGTTATTTGAGATTCCCCGGTGGACAAAAAGCCTTCGAGAGCCTCGCAAGACAAGTTTCAGCTCAATAGGGGTTTTCCCCTATTGTTCTTTTTTTTGGTTTGCCCTACTAAAAAAAGCACTCACTAAATTCCCTTGAAATTCCATCCATTTTTTGTAATAAGCCATTCGTTTTAACCCCTTTTCTACGTAATCTTTGTTGTGGGGATTGCCATCGGGTTTTCCTGTGTTGTGGATGCGAAAACACACATCCCATTTTTTTTGAACTATGCATTTTAAATAGTGCTTTCGAATAAAAGCAATGCTCCACAGAAGGTGGTTTTCTCCCTTTAGATCATCAATTGAACATCCCAGCTCCAAACAATGATACCCCATGATTTGGGTTGGACCATAGCTTGTTGCAAGCTGCCTTAGTTCTTCTTCTGTTAGTGAAGCAACTTTTTCTTTGGGAATGTATGAAAATGGTTCGTTATTGTATTTGAGTCTTAGTAGCCTTTCGTAGATTTTTGGCTCAAATCGCTGGCTATCCCAATTGCCTGGAGGATGAGATTCTAAAGAAATCAAAGCACCCATGTATTCAGGTGGGATTTCGGTTCCCTTAGTGGCAAATTCGATTTTTTGATGATAATGATGATAAATAAGATACATGATGGCATCATCCATTTCTTCAAAACAATGAAGATAAAAAAAGTTTATAAATAAAATTGATAAAATAAGTTTAGTCTTCAAGTTGGTTTAGTATTTTTTTGATTCTTTTGATATAATTTTGTGTTTCAGAATAAGGAGGAATCCCCTCGTATCTATCCACAGCAGAAGGTCCCGCATTATACGCAGCAAGAATCTTTTCTAAACTATCATATTTCTTTGCGAGTTCTTTGAGATATCGTATGCCACCTCGAATGTTTTGTTCTACGTCATGAGGATTGACATTCAGCATTTTCGCTGTCTCGGGCATGAGTTGCATGAGTCCTATTGCTCCTTTTTTCGAAATGGCATCGGGATCGAAGTTGCTTTCGACTTTGATGATGGACCAAATCAATTCAGGAGAAACCCCTTCTTCCTGAGAAACTCGTTTTACCAAATCCCAGAGTTCTTTTTGTTCTTTTGAGTTATGGATTGTCGTCGTTTTTTCTTCGGATGATGTTTCGTTATTTTCGATTTCGTTTTTTAGGTATTGAGAAAAGTTTGGTTTTTGGTATCGATGATGGATTTCAATAATTCGGTCTTTGATCTTTTGGATTCTGGCAAAAACTTCACTTAATCCATGGATTTCCACAAAACCACGATATGTAATTTTTGAATCACATCAAGTCGGATTTGACTCAAAAAAACTAAAAGTCAAACGACAAATCCACATTGTCTTTTAGTTTTATTGTTTTTTCGTCTTGGATTTTTTTCAAAAATTCTCTCCAAAAAAGGTCCTGTATGTTTCGTTGGATTTTCGGCTCACAAAGGAAGCGCACTGACAACAAAATACTGCCTCGAGTGAACTCAACAAAAACCTTCGGTGTTAACTTAGTAAAGTAAATTGAATATTCTTTATGTGACATCAAAATTCTTTCATCATCTTCAGAAGGAGTTTTCACGATTTCATTTACAATTTCTAAAGAGAGAGTTTCTGCTTTTTTCCAATCACTATCAATTGTGAGAGGGATTTTAATCTCCAGCCAATTAAAAGAAAACTCTTTGCTAAAATTCACTAAAGGATACGAATAAATCAAGGAATTGGGAATACTCACAATCCTTCCTGAGCTCTGTCCTCCCAAATTCTGTGGATACAGTTGTAACATCGTAAAGTCCACCAATCGAATATCAATCACATCTCCGTAATAATCATGAATACGGATGCGATCACCAATTTTGAAGGGTTTTCTCAAAATGATGTAGAAAAAAGCCGAGATGCCTAAAAAAATTTCTTTAAATACCAACAAAATACCAGCACCAAAAATTCCAATAAAAGTAATCAACTCCTTCAAGGTAGGTAGAAAAATAGGCAAACTAAACAAAATCACCAAGAAAAGAAAAGTATAATC
The DNA here is from genome assembly GCA_025059995.1 of Leptospiraceae bacterium. Taxonomy (NCBI): domain Bacteria; kingdom Pseudomonadati; phylum Spirochaetota; class Leptospiria; order Leptospirales; family Leptospiraceae; species Leptospiraceae bacterium. The sequence goes on along the minus strand of JANXCF010000001.1, from coordinate 230,671 downwards.
TACGTATATTTTGTATTCTCTCTGTTGTTTTGGGTCCTGAGTTTTCTTCTTTATGAGATTGAGGACGTATTTTCTTATGATGAGAAAAAAAGAAATAATGACGAGCACATAAACAAAGTTCAAAGATAAATCTAAAATAAACTTGACCATTTCTAAATTCAGAATCTCCACCATAAAATCTTTTTTATAACAGAACTTACTGAAACAAGGAATTTTTACCAGCGCGCTCAAGTTAACTCATAAAGACCAATAAAGATTTTGATTTTCCAAACAACATACAGAGATATTGACAGATTGATTTTTTTATCATTAATAAACTCAACAAATATATACAAAGGGATTACTATATTTATCACAAATAGCAAATCAACAAAATTAGAATTAAGAGAACGGCTCAAGCAACTAATTTATAAAATTAGGGAATTGAAGTTTTTAGTGGTTTTTTTTATTTTTCGGGACTCCAAGAGCTTTATGAAACCCTCAAAAAACTCTACGAAGAAAGAAAATTAAACGATGAGCATATAAAAATTTTAGTTAGGTTCAAGTTAATAAAGGTTTGTATAGAATCCAAGAAGTTGCATGGAAAAATGAAATTCAGGAGTCATCTATTGAAGATTCTTGTTGTCTTAAAGAGATGCCATGAGTGAAGTTCGTGTCGATGACAAAAACACCCATGAACAAAATCGGTTTTTCGCAAAACTTCTGAAAGAAAGAAAACTCGTATCAAAAAAACGAAAGATCCCAACCATGCAAAACTCTATATTTTCATAATGAATGAAGAAATAAAGATAGTAAACAAAGAAATCACTACCTTCACGTTATTTTTATTTGCTCAACTTTACGACCTCACCGAAGAAGAAATCCTATTCGTCATGGTAAGATAACACCACAAAAAATCCAACTCAGCTCAAAAAAAACATCAAGTTCAAACAAAAGCCAAAAAAACGTGTTTCATCAAAATCAGGACGGCGCATTTTTACTTAATGCGAAACCTACGAAAGTTTGTTTTTGCTGTATGAAAATCCAACCAAACCTGACTTTACACAAAAAACGGAAAATTATGACAAACTCCCAAAAGAAGCACGAAATAGTTTAGATTTTTTATAAATTTTTTTATTTTTTCGTATGGATGCAACAAAATGCAAACGAATCCTGCGAGCTCACGTGAAATCATCATGGTTCAACAAAAGTGATCAGAAGAGTAAGGAATGATATTCCAGCAATTACAATCCATTGAAGAAAATCAAACCTCTTCTCTATCGACTCAAATCGCTGACTCATCACTTTAATCAACGACTCGAAGCGTGTATCCATCGCATGAAATCGATCATCCATCACTCTCATCAATGACTCGAAGCGTGCATTCATTGCATGAAATCGCTCATCCATCGTCCTCTGCAATGACTCAAAACGCTCATTCATCGCCAAAAATCGCTCCTCTATCGCTTTAAATCTCCCTTCTATCACCTCAAACCGTACACTCATCTCTCTCTGCAACGACACAAAGCGTGCTTTCATCTCTCTTTGCAGCGCCTCAAATCGATCGTTCATCGCATAAAACCGCTCGTCCATCGTCCTCTGCAACGCTTCAAATCGCTCATTCATCGCATGAAACCGCTCGTCCATCACTCTCATCAATGACTCAAACCTCTTGCCCTCAAGTTCCCTCAATGACTTCAGCTCCTTCTCTACCTTCAACAGCCTCTTCAATATAACACTCTTCCTCCCCTTCCCTATTCTCACTATTACCTCCTGCTTCTCTCTCAATAATTCCTCCAATATACTCGCTACCAGCGGTCTCAATTCCTCATGTTCCATACAACTACTGCTTACTCTAACCCCTTAAAATAAATCGTAAAGTTTTTTTTGACTCGTGCTTAAAGTTTATAAAGTGTTTGAGCTGAGTGTGTGTTTTCTTTCGTGCACTCATCAAAACCCTACAACAATCATGCTACATCCTGACTCAAATAAAAAACAAGCACAACTACTAGCTCTCGTATTGATGGTTTTTTCTCGTGAAGTAAAGACTCCTTCATCCCTCGTTCCCACTTCATGTCGTCTTATCAATCAATCATAATTATGATCACAAACACTGATTACGTTCTACTTCACCACTGACGAAAAAACATGCGGTTACGATGAGAGGAATAAGTTGGATTGAAAATGGGAAATGTTTTTGGATGATGGATCATAAAATTTCTTTGAAGATGTCTTGAGAAAAATAATTGTTGAAATCAATAAAATTATCAAGCTATACATCATTATGAGTTCTTTTGATTTAGAAAACCTTAAGAACTGGAAGATTCCCACAAAAAAGGGGACAAAATCGTGGAAGCAGGAAATTCTCGAGGAAATTGCTTTTTCTCTAAAAAAGTCTGAAGAACAACTAAGAAAATCATTAGATGAGTGTTCAAAAATTTATGAAAACTATCGAAATGCGAAAAGTTCAGAAGAAAAAACTCAATACCGAAATCAATACCAAATTGCAAGAGAAAAAGCCCTCACAGAAAAATGGAAATTCATGGTTCAAAGAGAAGCTATAGGTTTACGTTGGACTGATGAATTCGAGAAACGATACCCCACTCCACCGCTAATAGAAGATCAGTAAAACTTTCATTTTTTGTTTTCGTCCCCCTTCCCCAAAAAAAAGTTCCAACTATTTTGAAAAACTCCTAACGCTGTGCTTGTTATGGATTGGGAAATTTCTTCTAATACTTTTGGCGTTAATGTTTCATCAATCGCTTCTTTGAAACTTTTCTTAATTTCTTTTTTAAACTCAGGTAGTAATTCCTTCGCTGATTGAACAAAAGCCTGTTGAAGCTGAAGTTTGAATTCTTCAACTATTTTTGGAAAAAGTTCCTGAAGCTTGGATTTTAAATATTTCTGAATATACCAACGAAAAGTGAAAATTACTAACCAAGTTGTGAATATGCTCGTCAGTAAGCTCAAAGCTATCAAAAATAAAAAATCATTCATAAATAAAAAATCTAAATGAATCAAGAAATGTCAAATGTTTTGTTATGTTAATTTTCTTTCGAAATAGAGGAATGAACAACTCGATTTTTTTCAACGATTTTATAAAAGATTTAGATTATGATAAAATGAAGAAGATAATTTTTTGAGCCTAATTTTATCCAAAAATTGTTGATTTTATCAAAAAAAACAATATTGTCTCAAATGGAGGAATTAATGACCTCAGGTTCACCACTTGAAAATGAAAAGATTTGGGAAGATTTTAGAAAAAAGCTAAAAGAAGAAGTTCTGAACAGTGTAGAAGAGAAGATTAAAGCAGAATTTGATAAAAGACTAAATATAAAAAATAAAAGTTCAAGGGAGATGAAGATTTTAATCAAGAGGCTTGTGAAGATAGAAGAAGAACTAAGAGCACAAAGGGAGCTCCAAGACAAAAGATTTGAAGCTATTATTGCTCGGTTCGAAGCTATAGACGATAGATTTGAGTCCATGAATGCCCGGTTCGAAGCCATGAATGACAGATTCGAAGCCCTACAAAAAGAAATGAATGCCCGGTTCGAAGCCATGAATGACAGATTCGAAGCTATGAATGATAGATTCGAAGCCCTACAAAAAGAAATGAATATTCGTTTTACTGTAATCGAAAAAAAATATAATTTTCTGCTATGGTTTATTGCAACAGGTTTTTCGTTTCTTAGTGTTCTTATAACACTAATTAATTTGTTTGGTAAGTAAAAGCAATTAAGTTAAATTAGAATAAAAATATTCCCAAAACTTTTTTGATGAACTTGATTTTAATATCAACTAATAGTGTAAATATCTTGTCTTTAGTTTTAATTTTGATTAAATCAAATCATGGGCAGTATGTTGTTCTTTTACTTGTTCTTTTCAGTAATCCTTTTCATATTGATACTTTTTGAGTATATTCTTTATCGACGTTGGAATCGACGTATCCCATCTTCCAAACATCGTTTCGCTTTTTTTTTGTTTTATTGGATTTTGGCATTATTCAGTAATGGGTTTTTCGTGTTTTTGGTTCTATTTCGTTTTAACTTTCGAGTAGAATTTGAAGGGCTGTTTAAACATCTTTACTATTTGAGTCTTTCATGGAATTATTCTTTCTTTTTTGGATTCTTTTTGTGGGGGATTCTGTTTTTAGTTTTTTTTATAATCTACTATACTTGGCAAAACAGTAAGTTTCTTTTAAAATTTATAAATCCGATTTTCGTAAAATCTCAAAATCAAAACTCAAACATTCTTGTAAACTCCAAAGAAATTCTAAATCGAAAAACATTTCTGTTCACCACCACAGCAATAGCTATCGATACCATTCCTTTCATTGGAACCTCAAGCTCTTTATTCGGAATGTACGCAGGAACAAAGGATTTTGAGGTTTTCACAAGAGGTATTCCCATTCAAAACTTAGAATCAAATTTCAATCATTTTCGAATTGCTCATATTTCTGATTTGCATATTGGTTCGTTGATAACAGAAAAATATCTTACTCCTACAATTGAGATGATCAAAACACAAAAGCCTGACTGCATAGTTGTGACGGGAGATATTCTAGATAATTCCAAGTTGTATCTTTCAACTGTTGGATGGTATTTTCAGAAACTTTCTGAGATTGCCCCCGTTTATGCTATCTTAGGTAATCATGACCACATCGAAAATCCAAGATACTTGATACAAACATTACAGAAAGCTCGATCAAATGTATTGGTAAACGATTTTGATATCATTCAAAGAGGAAAAAATAAATTGATATTGATTGGTCTTGATTATCCTATTCAGCATCGTAGAAATAACTTATCACGTTTGTTTCTTTCAGAACTATCATTTAACGAGGTTTATCAAAAATTGCCTTTTAAAGACAAACCTATTATTGTTTTGAATCACCATCCAGGTGATTTTGAATACTTAAAAAACAAACCCATCCAGTTGGTTTTGGCTGGACACACTCATGGAGGTCAGATCATTCTTGATTCGAAGAAGGATATTTCTCTTTTATCCAATTTCATGAAATATCACGTAGATCTTTATCATGAAAATCAAGTTTATTTGTATGTGAATCGTGGATTAGGGCATTGGTTTCCTTTGAGGATTAATTGTCCACCCGAGATTACGATTCTAGAACTCTATAAGAAATAGACAACTCTGATGAGTTGAAATCACAAAACAATCGATATTTTTTATAACATATGCTAAATAAAAACAACAGACTGTGGTTTTTTGTTTTTTTGATTTTTATTGTTCATTTTTTAGTTACGAGTTGTCGCTTCTTCCACCAAAAACAAGAAAAGAATCGAACACTGTTTTTTTTCTTAAGAATCTTCACTGTTGGAGATTATTGGGCAAGGATATATGAATTTGATCCCCAAATTATTTTTAATCCGAAAAATATTTCATATTTACAAGAAGCTACTCCTGAAAATGTAGATCCCCAAAAACCAAAACTTATTTTGGTACCAGGCTGGGATTTTCGTGATCGTAGTTCGGTGAAACTTCCGTCCATAGATGAATTAAAGCAACGTGTTTTAACAAGGAATTGGGAACATCTTGTTTCTGAAAATGAGTTTATTTGGCTTTTACAAAACTATGAGGTTTTCACATTTGATTATTTGACTTCTGATCCCATTGATGTGAATGGTAAAAGACTAAGGGATTTGTTAGATAGGCTTTTTTTGAATTTTCAAAACCAAGTCATTATCTATGCTCATTCTATGGGGGGATTAATCAGTCGGTTTGCTCTCTACGAAGGAGAAAAACCAAACTATATCAAAGCGATCATAACCAATGGGACACCGTTTCATGGCTCTCCATGGGCAAGTCCCGAGTTTCAAAAAGATAAAACCCTTTTGGGATATATAGCTTCCTTTTTGACAGACACTGATGGTGGAAGAGACTTAGCTTGGGACAATTTCGATGGTTCTATCCCAAATGCTTACAACTGGAAGTTGTTTTTTATAAACCAGAGGACGGATCGAGATGATTTGATTTTTACTCTCTACGGTGAAATACCTAATGGAACAAATTTCGAAAGCGATTCAAAAAAGACATTTCAGACAATATGTCCTCTATTAAATGATTTTGGTCCTCATGATTGTATTGTTCCTACAAAAAGTGCATTACTAAATCCTTTCACTACCAAAGGTTTTAGACATTTGGGAAATTACGATCATTTAGATATCAATTGGCACACACCACAAATTAGAAGAAAACTTATTGACATCATTCAAGAATTTCAATAAAGTAGACTGATCAAGAAAATAAATAAAATTTGCTTAATCTTAGGGATAATAAAGTAATTATATGGTATAAATTTTGCTTTCAATCAATAGAATGAAAAGGAGGTGCTTATGTCAGCAGTAGTAAAGAAAGAATTAGAAGGCGAAAAAGTAGAAAAAGCAGAAAAAAGAAATCGATACTATATCCCCCCAGTTGATATATATGAAAACAACAATGAGTATATCCTTTTTGCTGAGATGCCAGGTGTAAACGAAGATGATGTAGATATCACCATTGAAAAAAACATTCTAACCATTCATGCGAAAGTCAATTTTACAGCTCCAGAAGGATATCGTCTTTTCTATTCTGAATATGGAATTGGAGACTACAAACGTTCATTTGAATTAGGAAATGAAATTGACCAAGACAAAATTGAAGCAACCATAAAAAATGGAGTTCTTAAACTCGTTCTACCCAAAATACAACCAAGTGTCAAAAAAATTCAAATAAAATCAATATAATTTTCCAAAAATTCACAAACAAACTCGATAGATGGGAAATCAATCCCATCTTCTTTATTTTCGTAAATCGCTGGAATGTTTGGGATGGGGCACCAAAGCCAGGGATTTGTTTTTCCGAAAATGGCTATTCCTGAAATTCCCATAAAAGAAGCCAGATGAGTTAAGCCTGAATCGTTCCCAATGTAAAATGTAGAATAAGATATTATCTTAATGAATTGAGATAGAGAATTTATCCTTTCGAACTTCACTTTTGGATGGTGGTTAAAAGAGCTAAAATGTTTAAAAATTCCTCTTTCCGCAGGTCCTTCTATCAAGACTAAGTTTTGGTTCTTCTGTAGAAGAAATTTACAAAGTTTTATAAAGTTTTCTAAATTCCAAATCTTTTCTTTGGAACCACTACCGGGGTGTATTATAATTGCTTTGCCTTGGGGAATATGTTTGATATGATAATATTTGTATAATACTGGTAAATCTAGAAAACCTAAGATTTCTTTCGTATAATAAAGTCGCAAAGGAATTAGGTAATCAGGTAATGTCTTCAGATATATAAGTTTTCTCCGATAGAGTCTTTCGATTTTATGGTAAAAATCCGTCAGTTTATGATAAATCAAAATGACATAACTAAAAGAGTTAAAAAAATCAACCAACTGCTCATCCAAAACAGACTCCCCTGCTTTTTCAACAAACAATGGAAGAAAGAATCTATCATCAAAAGATAAGGATTTCCCCAAATCGAAATAAGGTATGAGATTGATATAATCTGCATTTCCCACAAAAGTTACATCAAACTTATGAGCACATAAATTTTTTAACAAATCAAAAATAAGGATAGTATCTCCCAGAGCTCCAGGCTTGATAATTAAAATTTTCATCAATAGTGAAAAATCAATTCTTTATATTGCTGTATTTCATTTGCATCATAAGAACCAAAAACTTCTTTGATTGCTTTTTGTTTCTCTAATGTATAAATGCTTTTGCAAAGAAAAGAAAAAATCTTCACACCGCAGACATAATCATAATCTTTATTCAAAACTTCTCTTAGTGAAGCATAGTTTTGAAATAAAAACTCCTTTTTGTGAAAATACTCCAAAAACTTCAAGTAGGTCTCTTTGCTTAATTTAGAAGCTTTTCGAACTTCCTGATACCATTCATCTGGGATTTCTTTTTTTGAACCATTTTTGTATAATTCAAAATAAGAAATAAATAGTCTTTCAAAATAAAATATGCTTGATGGATTTTTTTTCTTTTTTTCTAAAATCTGTCTATTGGATTCGAAAAATTCAACAAATGACTTGTAATTTTTTGAAAAGAAATAATACCTTCCTATTTCTTCTATAAGGTAGTCTTTCAAAAGGCGATTTTGAACTTTATTGATTAAAGCTTCATCTTCAGATTGAAACGTTCTCGTAGTGATAAGAGAGGTGATATACTCTGCTATAAAGTTATCAGACACATTCTGTTGGGTTTGGTAAAACTCTTTTGCTAACTCCACTTCTAATTTTGGCAAATTTCGTTTGCGGACTTCTTTGAGGGATGTGATTATTAGGTCTTCGCGGTTTTTGATTAAGTTTAAAAAACGCTTTATGGTGAGATTTCTTTTATCTTGGAACTTTTCGTTTTTGTTATGAGTTTGTTCGTAAAAAAATAACAAATTCAAAAATAACTTGATCTCATCATTAAGCTCAAATGGCATGGGTTCATAAGATTGAGATTGTTCCAACGCCATCAAAAAACAAAACTCAGAAAAGTAATATTCCCGATTATAGAAAAAATAAATTCCACAATCATTCCAATCCGTCAAAGAAAGATTTTCTTTTGATCTATCAATTATATCAAAAGAATACGCTTTTTCGATTTTGAACTTTTCCTTTGAGTCCAAATGAAAAAAAAGAGAATTCCAAACAGGGTCCTTGAATTCTAACTTCTTTTTCATGTTTTGACACGAAGGAATCAAAGCAAGCATCAAAACGAAAATCAGGTAAATTCTCAAATTATTTTTCAAAACCATAATAAGAAATATCAATAAACCTAAGAAGGTATTTCAAGTAATCCCTATCATAGACGCCTGGATGGGGTATCATCAAAATTTCACTTTTTATGTGCAAATTCTCGTAAAACAAAATATCAATATCGATTTCACGAGGTCCGTAGCGAAAGCGTTCTTTTCTACCAATTTTTTTCTCTAATACTTTGACGAAATTAAGAAGTTCATAAGGATCCATTGATGTTTCTATTTCAATTACTTGATTGAGAAAATCAGGCTGATTTTCGTAAAGGATTGCTGGATTTTCTATCATGGGGGTGATGTTGAGAATGCGAAACTCAGGATTTTCTTTGATTTCTTTTATGGCTGATTCTATATATTGTTTTCGTGGTTCGATGTTTGAACCTAATGCCAGAACAACTCTTTTTTTTCTAACGATAGGATTTTGATTTTTTAAGTCTATAGTCGTCTGCATTGAGTTGGATTTCCAAGCACATTTCTTTAAGTCTACTATAAATCCTTCCATTCGAAATTTCTTTCCAAGCTTCCATTGGTTCATTTGATGTGAGAATGGTTAATAGATTTTTTTCGTATCTTGTATCAATCAAATCATATAATACGTTATTAACCCACGGAGTTTCCCGTTGAACTCCGAAATCATCGATAACCAACACTTCTACGTTAGCTAGTTCTTCTTCGATTTTTCTCCCTTCGCCGTAATATTCTGATTGAGGGTTAAAGCTGTCTCGTATTTTTCCTATGATGTCTCGAGAAATTTTTGCATATCGAACTCTGACTTGATACAAACGTATCAACTCATTCAATATGATACAAGCAAGAAAAGTTTTTCCTGTCCCAGTATTTCCATATAAATATAATCCATATTGATTTCCTCTTTTTTCTTTATAGTTTTTCAGAAGATTATGGACATTATCAATAGCAAAGTAATAGTCTTCATTTTCTAAAAATGTAGTATCGATCGAGGTTAAAAATTTATTTTTGTATCTTTCGGGTATCCCTGACTGCTTTTCCAATTGATGGATTTTTTTAAGAGCAATCCTTGCTTTTTTTGAGGGGCATTCCTTCATGCGATTTTCATTCGGATCGTAGTATTCGTATGGTGGGTTTCCATCACACAGCGTCATGTCTTCAACGCACTGGCAAAGACGATATATTGTTCCTACATTTGGATCTAAGGTTTCTTCTGTGATAATTCCTAATCCATGACAAATTGAACAATTTTCCTTACCATAATGGTAAGCATTTGTTTCTAAATCTTTTTTGATTTCATTGAAGATATGCTGCATTTTTTGTCATTACAAATTCTCATTTGAAACTCATCAAGCAATGATTTTTTTTGACATAAGCATTTATTTTTATTTTTTTAAAACCGATAGTGATTAGGGATATTTCATAGATGAGGTGGCTTTTATGAAAATAAAGGCATTGCAAATTTTGATTATTTTTTCGTTGGGGACAACATTGGTTGCTCAACAACCAGTTCAACCTGGTCAAGCACAACCCCAAGAGGCTCCTGCATTTCCTGGTCCGTATGAACCAACTCCCGGAGAATTGATTACCGAAGAAATTGATGAAGCACAATTGACTGATGAACAAAAGCGAATCCGTGCAAGAAACCTTCGCTCAGAAGAACTTTGGAAAAATGCTGATTATAGAGATTATGATCCATCATTTACAGAACTTTATAAACTTTCTAAGGCTTTTGCCAACAATAAATATCGACTTGCTTTATCTGCATTCCAAGCGGGGGTGAACTCCATCATCAAAATGAGAGAGGAAGAAGAACTCTTTCGAAAGAAAAGCGCAGAAACAAGAAGATTTAACGAAAAATGGTATTGGCAAGTTGTAGATAGAAAAGCTCAAGAAGAAAGACAAATCTATCAAATGAAACTCAAAGCAAAACAAGATGCTGTGACCTATTTTACAAGAGCCATTAATCATTTGGATGAAATTTTAAATCCTGAACTAAGAGAAAAAGAACCATTCAAAAGATTACTTTCTGCTGTTTATAGAAACTGGGTGATCTATCAATATGACTTAGGCAATATCCCTCAAACTATACCCATTTTAGAACATTATATCCAAATTGATGATAATGAAAAAGAATATCCTGCCCATAAATATTTGTCGCAAGCATATGCTTTCCAAGAAAAAATGATCATCAAATACGGAATGGGAACAGAAGATCAAATGCTTAGATATAGATATAAGAAAAATGTCCACCTCTTAAGAGCTACAGAATTGAAATACGGAAAAGAATCCGCCGAATACCGCCACGTTGTTTCTTTAGTAAATCGTGATGAAATCATATCCGTCATGCCATAACACCAACATCAAAAATCCCCACATTTTGGGGATTTTTTATTTCATTGAATGTCTTTAATTTTTTTTTCTATTTTGTTAAATTCATCGGGCTGTATTTTTTTGAAGTATGAAATCAACTCCAAAAAATCCTTCTTAAAAATGATGTTTTTTTCATAGCTCAATAAGGCTAATTCCCCCATATTGTGATACACGACGGGTAGTTTTATATTACTTTTCTCTAAGAGTTCGGTGGATTTGTGTGTGATTTTTTCTATCATCTTATACATTTCATCTTGATTTGGAGTATTATAGATTTTATGAATAAACACATTTTTAACAGGATTGATAGTTCGATGAATACGATGATTTTCTTTGACTAATTCATAAATTTCAATAGCCAAGTCACGATTTATTATCTCTTTATCTTTTGGTTTAAGATTATATAAAAAATTTACAATTTCTTCATCTGGGATAATTCCAGACAATAAAATTTGATAAAGAGTAAAAATTAGGTAGTCACTTTCAGAATTATCACCTATTAGAACTTCTTTACTATATGTTGGTTGCATTTTTCTCATATACAAAAGAACTTTGAGTTTGTAGCCTGTTTGCTCCATGATGGATTGTAGTGTTGCATTCAGAAATTTCATTGAGCGATTCAACATATCTTCGATGTTTTGGTTCATATAATCATTCAGATTAGTTAATATATGAAAAATTTTTGTAGATATACTAGAGATGGGATTAATTAACTTTTTTAAATAAATTCCATCTGGCGAAATTTGAAATTTCTTGAAGACACCTTCTAAAACCCTATGAAAAAATGTGGGCGATGCGGATATGAAAATCAAGGGATATTCGTATTTTTTGATCACTCTGTAATATTCATCCATACCAGGAATTGGCTTTTTGTTTTCTATTCTTTCTAATAAGGTTTCGAGAAGACCTTGACGACTTTCAAATTTTGTATTCAAGAATGTTTTATCAATATCAGAAATTATCACAAAACCCTCATAGTTCTTCGGAAGTATTCTTAATCTACCAAAACCGACAGGAATTCTTGGATCAAATAGTTTCTGTGGTGATAGATTTGCCAAATCAGCAAGGTTTTGACGTATAGAATCAATCCCTTTTATATAAGTTCTTACAAGGTATCTTCCAGATTCCAAACCCTCTTTGATTTTCTTCATAGGTAGTTCAAAATTTCCGCTACCATCACCAGCAAAGTTTTCGTAAGTAGCAATTGCAGGCATTTCTATCAGTTTGGCGATTTTTTCACTACCTTCATAGGGAATAATTTCTATCCGAATTCTTGGACTCCTAACAGGAGCCATGTTAATATCTTGAATGGCACGAAATCGATGGATTAAGTTTTCTGGTAACATACAAAATATATCCCATTCTTGATCCAAGTGGGTATCTAAAACAGGGATATCTATTATTTGACCTCTCACATAAACTCGATCCAGTTGACCCAGAGAACCGTTATAAATGGCAATTCTTTTTCTTCCTACTGCTGGTACTTGAAATTCATCACTCTGTTGAAATGATTTTTCCATAAAACAAACGTTCAAATTTCAGTTGATATTGAGTTGTGAATTAGATTGAAATAAAAATCAAGCAAATTTTGCTGGTTTAAAAAGAATGTCATCTCGTATTCCATTACCTTTATTCGTTTACTCAAAAAAATATAATTTTCATTTGGAAGGTCATGTTTTTCCTGCTATTAAATATTCATTAATTTACGAAAAACTAATTTCTGATCCAAGATTTTCAAAACATAAGTTTTACGAACCTACCTACGCTACTGTAGAACAATTGCAATTGGTCCATGACAAAGAATATATCGATGATCTAAGATTTGTTCGCTTTTCTAAAAGAGTTTATCGAAGCGAGCTCCCATTTACAAGAGAAATTATTGATGTTTTTTTCTTAGCAACGGGAGGAACTATTTTAGCAAGTGAACTCGCATTAGAACATGGAAGAGCCATCAATCTTTCTGGTGGATTTCATCATGCTTTCTCTGACCATGCTGAGGGTTTTTGTTACTTAAACGATGTTGCGATTGCCATTCGATATTTGCAGAAACAGAATAAAATCAAAAAGGCATTGGTGATTGACTTGGATGTTCATCAGGGGAATGGAACGGCAAAGATTTTTGAAAAAGATCGTAATAATGTTTTCACCTTTTCGATGCACGAAGAAAAGAATTACCCAATAAAAGAAAAAAGTTCATTAGACATTCCTTTAGAAACAGGTATAAAGGATCAAGAATATTTAAGTTTATTAGAAAAAGGTTTGGATTACATAAAAAGAAGATTCACACCTGATATAATTTTTTATGTTGCGGGTGTTGATCCTTATGAGATGGATCGTCTTGGAGGATTAAGCCTTACAAAAGAGGGTTTAAAGAAAAGAGACATTATGGTAAGAGATTTTATGCATGGGATTCCTTTGGTAACAGTTTTAGCTGGAGGCTATGCTATCAATACCCAAGATACCGTAGATCTTCACTTTCAGACTGCAGAAGTTATGGCTAATTTTTATTAAAGAACCTGATTATTAATGAAACACATAAAATTTTGAAACAAAAAAAACTAAAAATTTTTATTATGGGAATTTTTGGAAAATTAGAGGATTACTTCAAAAACAAAGTATCTGTAATGAAAAGTGATAAACCAAACATTTTAGATGATTTAACGGAGGCGGATATATTAGAAGATTTGCATAATAGACCCATTGTTCAAGGAAAATTCTTAGACAAAACCTATATTTTTGGAAAATTTTCAGAAACAGAAATCTATGAATTAATGGCATGGTCGGGTATATTTGAAAAGCTTCAAAAAAGAGGTTACCAAAACTACCAATTAGAGTTACAATATTTGTCAGACTTAGATCAAAGAATTCTCATCAAATGGCAAGATGAAGTTTTAATTCATATGAGATTAAAACTTTCTTCTTTTCGTTTTCGGTTTAGTCCAGGCGCACCATCAAAGAAATTACTTTTTATCGACTGGTTAATGACAAGAGATCCATTAAGAAAAAATGAAAGGAAAAGACCTTTATTTCAGGGTCAAGACTGCCCTGGTTTGGGTATCTTTAACGAAATTGCTGATTTTGTATTCAACTTGGCTATTGGTTTGAATGCTAAAGGAGCTTTCAACATTCCTGAATATTTCCACGATGCCGTATTGTTCCATAGGCAATTTCGATTCTATGATCCTGAAAGAGAAGCATTTTTTCGTGCGCTAGTTCGAGACTTGAGAAAATATGGAACAAGAAACATAACAGAAGCACTTTCTCAAAGTCGAGTTCTTGATCAAGACAACCAAACTGTTAGTTGGGTTCCAGGTGAGATGATCACATTGATTGATCCAGAGTTTAGTGATTTTGTTTGGAATAAAGATTATTTCAGTAAAGTTGTTCGTTATCTAAAAAGATACCACTTTCGAGTCATCGATAGTTAAAATCCTTTTGAAATATTATAAAAGTTACTTAATTTCTTACTTGAATATGAAGCCAATAAACAATTTTTATTCTTGTGGATGAAAAAATTCAGTTCTTGAGAAAAAAACTGATTGAGCTGACTTCAATTGGATTATATGCACTCAAAACTGGCACGGAAGTTGAAGATATGAATTTCGAAGAAATCCAGTTTTTAAGAGAAATCAGCAAAGACATAGTCCCACTTTACGTCAAGATAGGAGGTCCGGAAGCAAGGAATGATATTCGCTTTTTACTTAGTATTGGAGTAGATTGTATAATTGCTCCCATGATTGAATCACCCTATGCATTAAAAAACTTCATCAAAACAATAAAGGAATTACAAGAACAGCATGAGCGAACATGCAAAGCAGGAATCAACATAGAAACCATAACTGGCTATATGCAACTCAATGGAATACTAAATTCAGAATACATAAAAGACATACATCAAATCACAGCTGCGAGAACAGATTTATCAGGTTCATTAGAACTCCATCCTGATGATCAACGTGTGATAGAAATATGCAAAGAAATCATTCTAAATACAAAAAAAAAGAACATAACAACTTCATTAGGGGGAGCAATTCATCCCAAAATCATTTCAGTTTTGGTTCAAGAAATTCCCTCAGACTTTATTAACACAAGACATCTAATCATAAAACGAGAAGCACTACTAAAAAATTCTTCTGCAATTCTTGCCCGGCATCTCGAATTTGAACTTTTTTTGTATGAACTTTTATCCTCAACAAAAGATCCAATCAGAAAGAAAATCCATCAAAAAAGATATAACATCCTAAAAGAACGGTTATCATAAATGCTTCGACTTCTATATTTGTAAAATAATTTTTCATTCACTAAATCATTAACCTCAAATAAAAAAGAATTGCATGACTAATCATAAATTGATTCCATAATTTTAAATTTTAATTTGAGCAAATATGATTTACAAAATACTTAGCAAAAAGTTCAAAAATCTCCCAGGAAGACCTGCAGATTACGATTTACTTTTGTTAGCATTTGTAGACGTGATTTTACTTTTTTTTTCAAATTCTTATGGATTTTTGCTTCCAACGTTCATAAACTCCATCATAATAGTTTTTGATTTCATAACTATTTCTATCTGGGGTTTTGACTTATTTATTCGCTTGAGAAAAGAAAAAAAAGAAGAAATGAAATATAAGTACTTATTAAACCACTGGTATGAAGTTGCTGGTATTATTCCTTTTCAAGTTTTAAGACCTTTACTTCTTCTACGTGGTGTTAAGTTAGCTATAGCCTTTTATAAACTAGGTAAATCCGATGAAGAGATTTCCAAAGCTTTGACTAGAGAAATCACTTTTAAATTCAGAGATATTATCGTAGATACTATTGCTGATGCTGTGTTTCTTCAATCACTAAAGCGTGTTGAAGAAGTGATGGTTCGACTTAATTACTCCGAACTTGCTAGGGAAGCTTTCAAAAAATACGAAAACGAACTTGCCGATGTAGTAAAGAAAAGTCTTAATTCAAAAACTACTATCGGTGAGTTATCAAAACTTCCCTTTATGGGAAATATTGCCAACTACGCGGGAGAAGAAATGAGCAAAGTGATTAGCGAAATCATGGAAACAGAAGTATTCGGAAACATCATGAAAGAAATCACAAAAGGAATCCTAAAAGAAATGTATGAAAGAGTGCAAAAATTAGATATTGAACGAATCACAGGAAAAAAAGAAGACTGAATTTATAACTTTGACTTTCTAAAATACAATGTTTTTTCAACTTTTGCAATGAGGGTGTTAGTGAACTTCCCTTTGATTTCTATGGAAAAAACTTTTTCTATACTTCTTTTTTTAGCTAATCCATCCATAATTTCGTGAATATCATTATCTGTTATTTTGAACTCCGCATATACATTCTCGGTAGTAGCTCGAGCGAATTCAATACAAGCTTTTTTATCCCAAACAATGTAATCTCTCCCCAAAATCTTCAAGAACATATACATCAAAAAAGGATCTGTTAAAGCAAATAGAGCTCCACCAAAATGACTTCCTACGTAATTTTTATTGTAAAAAAACAAAGGCATTTCTACTCTCACATATCGATAGTCCTTCGTTATATCCGTTACTTTAATACCTAAAGTCCAAAAAACTGGATACAATGAAAAAAAAATTTCTGGAGGAAGTAGACTTTCTAAAATTTCCCAAATAAAAAAAGGCTTAGTATTTATGATCCTCTCTTTTGGTTTCATTCATACAATTGATTTTAAAGTCAATTTTTGTCTATAAAAAAACCCGTTCACTTAGATGTGAACGGGTTTGAAGTTTTAAGCTAATTTTTCTCTTCGATACCAATAGATCAAACCTAAGATACCACCAATGAGTATTATGCCTGGAATCACTACTTTATAGGTTATATTTGGATTTTGCAAGAGATAAGCGGCAATCGCAGAATCAGCATCACCAATATGTTTGATTCTTACATGAGTAATTTCAATATTGGCATCATAGCCTCGATCTGGTTGCCACATATCATTTAGCCATGTTATGTCCAACTTCACATGACCTTCTGGAAGATTAAGCATGGTTTTTCCAACAAGATATTTTCCTTGTGCTGCTGGAATGGTAATGTAATTAGACATACCATTAGCTGCTACCAAAACTTGGTATTCTTTATACTCAGGCATTAATGGCCAACCTTCTTTTGCATTCCCAGCCTTTACGTAAATTTCATATTTTCCTGATTTTGGTGTTTTGAGACAATAACTTACTGTCTGGTCTTGCCAATATGTATAAGCTGATGGAGGATCAATGCCAACGAACCATCTTCCATTTACATCACAAAAGTTACTTCCTTTTCTTGATAAAATTTGTTTTGGTTCTTTTTTAGGTTGATTGAGGATTAAAATTCTCTTTATTTGAATGTTTGCATCGAATTCATCGGGTTGCCATGCATCGTTTGTCCAGATTAAGTTGATTTCATTCTTTCCCTTCTTAAGTTCAATGTTTAAAGATCCTCTATGATATTTTTTATCATGGGCACGAATTAACATGGTTCCTAAGGTTTCTCCTGTATTGTTGTTTACTACTTTCACATTGAAGAAATGATACCAATTAGGTAGAGGTCCGTGAATATTTCTCGCTACGACTACCAATCGGAATTGTTTGGTATTACATGTGCTATTGATCGTTATTAAAAGATTTTGATATGCCCAGTAAGTATGAATTCCTTTTGCTTTGATGGTTTTTTTGGGGTTTTTAGGATGTGGTAGTAATTCTAAATCTGAATTGAACCAAGTTCCTTTTGTTGTATCAATCTTTACGATATTTGCTTTGCAACTCTTATTTACTTCTTCTACTACTACGTCTGGTATATACTCCTCATCTGCTAAATCCTCTTCTTCCATTTCCTCTTCCATTTTTGTTGCCATCTCTTCTTCTTGGATTTCTTCTTCAGTCATTTTTTCTTCTTGAGGTAGAACTTCTTGCTTACTGATTTTTTCTTCTTTAGAAGTAGTTTCAGTTCCTTCTCTACTATATTTTGGGTCTGGTAATTCTACTACTTCAGATTTCTCTGCAGATTGTGAAACAAGTTTATTTGATTCCACTTTGTGTTCGTATATATCCGCTGGTACAGGCTCATAGGGATTAACGATTGTTAATCTAACATCTACTTCAGCTTTTTCTTTCACAATTTTTTCAATGGGATCTTCAGCTACATCTCCCAAGCATGCATCATCCTCAGGAGGCATTACATGAAGACAATACTTTCCTGGAGGACAAACATAACTATTACATGGTTTTATTGGATATTCAGGAACTGGTAGCACTACTGGTTGATCAATTTGATCAACGGGTTGTTTTGGTAATTCAATTATGGTATCTCCACTACCCTCCTTGTCTTCACTATTTTCACCATCCCTTGGAACACCAGGCAATTCCACTTCATCTTTTCCCTCACCAGGTGGTTGTGGCATTGGGGGTATTTCTGGAATTTCGATAATTCCTACGACATTTTCTTCATCCCTTGACTCATCTGATTTTGAATCCTCTGAATTACTTGCGGATTCTTCTTCAGATGTACTTCCTGAAGTATTTTCCTGACTTGTTGTTGCACCTTCAGAAGTATTTTTTGAAACATCTATTTTATTTTTATCATCATTTTTGTCTGAATTTCTTGGCGCATCTTGATTTTCATTATTTGCTGTGGTTTCACTTTTTGATTCACCTTGATTTTTTTCATCTTTTTTTGGCAAATTTGCCGTATCTATTACACCATAATTATTACCCACTTCAATAGAAGGCGTCTGTTGAGTAGTCGTAGTTTCATTCGCTGCTGTTTTTGGATTTTCTGGTGAAACCAACGGTCCTCCTTCACCTGATGCTAAATTTGGCAAAAGCAATAAACCTGATTTTTTTCCACCACAATAACCCAAGCTTAACCCAACAACCACAAGGATTGTTAAGGTAAGCCACCTTTTCTTTGGTTTCATAAATCCCTCCTTTTTATAACTCTATACGAAATTTTTTGTTTTTCTCTAAGACTATTCAGTAAAATTTCTTAATTTTTCAAAATATTCTCTTTTTTTATCCACTTTTGAACAAATAGATACAATAATTGAGATTTATGTCAAAATATAAAGTAGTAAATTATACATCAAAAAACAGAACTTTTTTACTTAGCAAGAAAAAACAAGATTGACAAATTATATCTAAAAAAAAACATGTTTAGTAAGAGGGCCAGTAGCTCAGTCGGTTAGAGCACTTCTCTGATAAGGAAGGGGTCGGTAGTTCGAATCTACCCTGGCCCAAATAAAACAAAATGAAGTCAAAATCCGTAAAATTCTTACCATACAAGAAACCTTTTTTTAAAAAGGAAAACTTTAGTAAACCTTAATCTGTTTTAGGTTCAAATTGAGTTCATAATCTAAATTATGGATCCACTACTAGACGAAAAATTGATCGTAGTTTTATCGCAAATCGTTCCTGAATATTTTTTAGAAAACTATGATGTCATTCTAAAGAGAGAAGCATTCGGACCTTCCATGAATGAAGGTATTTGTTATGAGTTTTGTTCTTATACACTTTTTTATGGTAGAGTCAATGGGAGACTTTTTTTCGGAATGGACGGAGCTACTAAGCTCAAGCTACTTCCTCATTTGAGTAAACATTACTACTACGATATGTTTCAAAAAGGTATGGCTAATTCTTTATTATTAGAAACCTTGAACCAAATTGCTTCTCTTTTATCTCAAGAATTTTCGTATGCAAATATTGAATTTCAAATTCAACCACCAGAGTTATACAACCACAAGGTTTTTTATGTCGATTTTTCTCAATTCAGACAATACACTTTGATTTTCGATGCTTTCAAACACTCCTCTTTTCTCGGTAGGACTAATTTCATTTTCTTATTAGAAAAATAATCATTTCTTCATTACGTCTCGATAGCGGGATTCAAATTCATCACGGTTGATGATTTCGAAATATGTAGTCAATCCACTCACTTTAAAAATTTTTTCTATTGATGGTTTCAAATTTGCCACACACATATTCCCATTTAAACTCTGGATATAATTCAAAGACTTGATTAGAATACCAATCCCACTCGAGTCAATGTAGTTTAATTTGTCTAAGTCAATGCAAACATCTACATTGGATTCTTTTATGTTTTCCTCTAAAGAACTTTTTAAATCTAAAGATGTGTAAATGTCCAAACTTCCATCTAATTGGAAAACGAAACGATTATCTTTCCGATGGATCACGATTTCCATAAAATTTCCTTGTGGCTTTTTTCATTTCCTTTTTAATTACATTAATATGAAAAATCAATTCATTTTTGATTTGATATTTCTTTACAAAAAGAAAAATTGAGTCTAATGAGGAAAAATTCAAAGCTCTTATTTTTGATAATCTTATTGCTTACTACTTTTCAACTAAAATCACAAAATCCTTCATCCAATCCAGCAATTTCTCTTTTTGAGAGAGCTTACGACCTCGAGAAAGAAAATCCTAATCAATCAATCGAATATTACAATCAAGCTATACAAATGGGACTTCCTCAAGATTTAAAAAGAACAGCGATGTGGAGGTTGTATTTTATTTACTTGGAGAAAAAACAATTCATCAAAGCTTGGCAAATATTGTCTCAAATTCCCAACCGTTCCTCAGCAGAAAAAAAATTTTTCGAGGAAATGAACTACTATGCAAAGATAAATAAAGATGAATTCTTACAGCTATACAATGCCATTAAACAAAATTCTTTAAAAGATGTTAAAAGACTATTCAAAACAATCAATCCTATTCTCAAACAAGAAATTTTAGATTTTTATTCAGACACAAATGAAGATCTTTTAGAAGAATTAGTAAATGATCAGTTTCCCAATAACCCTATAGATACCAAATTATTTTTAGCTAATTATTTCATTGAAAAAAACAAACTCTCAAAGGCAGAAAATCTTTTGTTAGAAGTTAGTACCGATTATCAAAATGAACTAAGTCCTACATATAAAGAAAAAATTCTTTATTTGTTGGGGAAAATCAAAAGAGAACGCAATATGCTTGATGCCATACCCTACTTTCTTACAGCAGCGAATTACTCCCCCACTGTTAGAGATTATGAAAAACAATTAGCACTCGCTATGTATTCTTTATACCGAAGTGGATATGAAGAAGTAGCTTATAATTTAGAAGAGTATATTCATCATCTGCCCAATGAACCTATGCAAAAACTATTTATCCTTCTCATTAAAGCAGAGAAAGAACCCTCACAAAAAAATTTACAAGAACTAAAAAAACAAACTTTACAAATTTCTGAAAATTCATTCTTAAAAGAAAGAGCTCAAAAACTTCTTTCTCGTTATGAGTCTTACTAAATCATTTCTGTTAATATTACTCATTTTATTATTCCATTGTAATACACTTCATCCGAATAATTCAAATAAATCACAAGTAGTAGTATCTGAAGATAAAATTAAAATTACAAACGAAAGTATAGAATCAAAAGAAACTGAAAAGAGAAGCGAAATCACAGACACAATCAGCGAATCAGTTAAACCCCAATTAGTTACAAAAGAAGAAATAGAAATGATCAATCAATATAAAGATATATCAAAAAAAGAAGAAGAGGAATATCAAAACAAGTATCAATCATTTTTACCAATAAAACAAGCTATCATCAACCACAAACAACGTTCGGATTTACAGAATCAAGAATATGAAAAGTTTAGAACAGAAATCATAGCTAAGAAACTCGACTCTAAGCAAAGTAGGATTGAAAGGTTAAATCGTATAGACCCAGAAAGGAACGCCTTTTGGAGAAAAGAAGCCTATGAGCGCTTTCCTGAAAATTTGGTTTTTACTGTTGATGAGAGTACATCGTATTATATCTGCGAAATCCAAGATCCCATTGTTCATTTGCATCTGAAGAAATACCAATGTAACTCATTAGTAAAAAAAATTAATTATCAATTTTTACTAAATCGGAACTTTTTTGAGGAAGTTTCCATTTTCGAAATCTTACCATCACGGAAATCCTACTATATTATTCTTATAGAAAAAGGCAAAGTTTTGGAACGACTAACTTTACAAGATAATAAAAACACTACCTTTCAATTGGCATTCCTTGAGTATAATGGAGGCATTCTATTAAAACTTTACCTTTTCTCAAAACCAAGCTCAGCAAAAAGAATTCAATTTTTATTGATTTCACCTTTAGATTTAATTTTTCAAAACAAATTGTAGCAGAACCCATTCAAATTAGATTTAGATATTATAATTTCTTGTCACTGAGTTTTCTACTAAAAAAATCTCATTATGATCAAAGAAATTCATGAACATTTAGATTTTGATTTTCTTGAGCAAATTAAAAAAGGAAATCTAATGATTTCGATTTCCGGGATTCGAGCAAAATTACCAGAAGGGCTCAACTTAAATATGATTTTAAAGTTAATTGAGACATATGTTTTAACATCAGGAACTACGATCGTTTTAGGAAACGACGGCAGAGGAAGTTCACTCCTTCTCAGTTCTTTTATTGAGGGAATCTTATATTTTTATGGAAAAAGAATCATTAATGTTGGCATAGCGCCCACCCCTACTATCAAAGCAACATGCAACCTTTCCAAAGCCGATGGAGGAATTATTATCACCGCAAGTCATAACCCTTCTGAATGGAATGGTATTAAGTTCTTAAAAAAAGGAGGCGATTTTTTTGAGAATGAAGATTATTTAAATTTATTTATAAATTTTTCAAAAAAACCAAAACCAAAAGAAATTTTGTATGATGAACAACTTGATTTCAATGGAATAGAAGCTCACATTCAATCCATCATAGAGAAACTACCTAACTTAGAACAAATCCAAAAACAATCATATACGGTGCTTATTGATCCTGTAAATGCAAGTGGTATTTATGTTCTCCCAAAATTATTAGAAATTCTAAAATGCCGAGTGATTTCTATACATGATAAGCGATCAAAAACTTTTCAAAGACCACCAGAACCTACCCCAAAAGCACTATCAAAATTCAGTTCTATGCTGCAAAAAACTAAAGCTAGTGTAGGATTTGCGCTGGATCCTGATGGAGATAGACTTGTGATTGGTTCACCCACTAAAAAAGCATTGAATGAAGAATACACATTACCATTAGCTTATTTAGGAAAAAAAATGCAACTTCAAAAAAATTCGAAATTTGTAATTAATTATTCGACATCTAAGGCTTTAGAAAAAATTGCTTCAGTCGATGGACATCAAGTTTATCGAGCACCCGTTGGTGAAGCCAATGTTGTAAAAAAAATGAGAGAACTGAAATCCCAATTTGGAGGAGAAGGTAACGGTGGTGCGATTGATTTAAGTATTCCATCCAAAGGTCGAGATTCATTGGTTGGCGTTGCTTATGTTTTATCAGCTATGGCTGAAAAAAATGCTAATACTATCGATGAACTGCTTAATATTTTACCTGATATACATATTGAAAAACTAAAAATTCCATATGAATTTGATAAAAAAGATAAAATTGTTGAGGAAATAAAAGAATTCGTAGGTAACTATCCCAGTAAAGAATTGAAAAATTTTTCAAAAGAAGATGGCTACTTTTTTGAGTTTAAAGATGATAGTTGGATTCATGTCCGATTGAGTAATACTGAACCTATTATACGAATCATTTTTGAAGCAAACACAAAAAAAGAATTACAAGAAATAAAAAATTACATATCAAAAAAATACACTCAAGCTGAACTTTAAAATGGAGATTCATTTTCTAAACATTTTCTTTGTTCGCCAAAATCAGATTTTGTTAGATAATATCAACATTTCTTTAGATCAAAACCATTACGTAATTTTAGGACCGAATGGTTCTGGAAAAACAACATTACTCAATATTCTATCAGGTCATGAATGGCCATCAAAGGGAAAATGCATCATTAAAGAAAACCAAGTATTAACAACTCCACCATTGTTTAAAGATCAAATGGGTATTTTCTTGCCCAAAATTGCAGACTGGATTTTAGCATTTCATCCCAAAATGAGTGTTTTAGAAACCATATGCACAGGGTTTTATCAACAACTGGGGTAC
This sequence comes from Leptospiraceae bacterium, assembly GCA_025059995.1. Lineage (NCBI taxonomy): Bacteria > Pseudomonadati > Spirochaetota > Leptospiria > Leptospirales > Leptospiraceae > Leptospiraceae bacterium. Next base: position 206,602 of record JANXCF010000001.1, on the reverse strand, counting down.
TATACAGAAGCTAAACCTCACCAAATAGATTTAGCCATAGAACTTTTAAAGAAATATCTTCCAAGCCTACAGGAAAAACATTATTACAAAAGCTTTCATACCTTATCCACAGGTGAGAAATATCGAACACTCCTTTTACGAAGTATAGTCAAAAATCCTAAAATTCTAATCTTAGACGAGCCTTTTGAAAATTTAGATATAAAAGGAAGAATAGAATTTGAAGAACTACTCTACGAAATTTCAAAATATACATCATTTATTATCATTGTTCTTCATCGCATTGAAGAAATACCTTCGTTTGTTTCAAAAAGCATTTTAATGAAGAACGGTAGAATTTTTCGATATGGAAATATCAAAGATACTTTGACATCTGAAAATTTATCTGAACTCTACGAACTTCCACTTGATATTCAATATCATGAAAATCGATACTATGCAATCATCAAATCTAAAAGAAGTTGAAATTATTTACAAAAATGATTTACCTATAAACGTTAAATTTCAAGGTAAATTTATTCACAGCATAAATCCTGGAGTTGAAGCCAAACGTCAGTTTGAACACTTTATCAAAAATATTAATGAAAAAAAAGAAAACATAATATTTTTTAAAATAGGCTTAGGCTTTATTATTGATGAGTTTATTGAAAAAACTTCTTTAAAGTTAATTTGGTTTGAACCCATAGAAAAAATTCGAAATGCTGCTATAGAAAGACTTTCAAAAACTATTCTTAATTTTTACGACATACAAAATAAAAGAATATTTATTCATTCAGAATTTAATTTAGAATACATAAAAAAACTAAATGAGTCAATCCTAAACTATGAAATATTTTTTTTGAAATCTTATTTAGATAAAAATGATTATGTTTTAATAGATTTATTTTACAAAAAAAAATTTTATTTCCAAGTAAATCTAAATACTCTAAATAAATTCGAAGATTTATGGATTTCAAATTTTTTTAAAAATCTTTTGTTTATTAATAAAGTATACCCCATAAATGTTTTAAAAAACATTATAGCGAATCAAACCCTGTTGATTGTTGCAGGAGGTCCTTCACTTGATGAATGGATTCCCATCATAAAAAAATACAAAGAACATTTCTGGATTCTCAGTGTTGATACGGCTTTGAATACATTGGTAAAAAATCAAATTATTCCTGATTTCATTTTGAGCGTCGATGCACAAAGTATTAATTACTTGTATTTAGAAAAATATACGGGTTTAGAATCAACCTTCATTATTGACCCCACCACATATTATCAATTGATAAAAAGAATAAATTATCAAAAAAAAGTTGTAATTTTTAGTAACTTACTACCTTTTGTTTCATATCTATTAGACAAAGCTTTTTCAGAAAAAGTTATAGAATTAAAAAGTGGTGGGTCAGTTGCAACGATCGCTTTGGATTTAGCTAGCTTGATGGGAGCCAATCCTATTTTCTTTTGTGGTTTGGATTTGAGTTTTCCGAAAAACTTGATTCATACCAAATTTTCGTTAGTCGATATGCGACATCTTTTTAAAACCAATCGCACTCATAGCTTTGAGTTTTTTAACTTCAAGCAAACTCGAGCATTAACAAAAAAATTTTGTTTTAATCACCAAAATCAAATCGTACTTACTAATGACAAACTTTTAATCTTTAAAAACTGGTTTGAAAAAAACTATCATTCATATAAAGATAAAAACATCTATGTCCTTTATGGAAATGGATGCATTATCCAAAATTTTCAGTATATCTTCAATGAAAATGGCTTTCATCAGTTGATCAATAAATCATTCATTAAATCATCTATAGAAGAAATTAAACAAAAGAAAAAAGATAATTTGAAAAAAACATATTACAAAATCATAAAAAATTTAATCGAAATGGATAAAATTATTAGTAATATTAATAAAATTTTATCAATAAAAGAAAAACTTACCTTTGAAAAATTACAAGAGATTCACATTCTAGAAGAAAAATTGAAATCATATGAAGAACTTCAGATGATTATTATAAATGAACCCCTAAACAATTTAACAACAAATACCTTCAAAGAAAATATTCAGATTTCAAAAGAAATTTATGAGAAAATACAGATAGGTTTAAGAAAGTTAGTAAAAAAAGTTTATAAATCTCTTCATATTTCACATATAATCGATGACAAAGAATAGTGATGTAGAAATAAATTCAACTTCATTGATTGATAAGAGAAGAAGGAATGAGAATAAAAATTCCGTAATTTCAATTTTTTTATGAAAGACTCATTTTTACGAAAGCTTTCTTTATAATCTAAATCATTTCTTGATATTATGTAAAAATAAGTATCTAAGCTTTTAATCTCATCTACTTCTAGCCCCTCAAAAACATTTAAATATTTTTTTGACAAACTTATTAAATAATTATCCATAAAGAACTCAATATCCAATGGATATTCATCAAAATTGAGTTGTCTATAGAAATTGAAATTTTCATCAAACATTAATATTTTCTTTTCTTTCGGAACAACCACAAATAATTTATCATTTATTGCTTTCAATTTCGTTGCATATCTTGCTTTCTCTAAAATGTATTCAAACCCCTTTGAGTCTTTTTTTATAAATAGCACTCCCTTTCGCCAAAAAAAGATAGAAAATCCATTATAGTTCAAACCCACCATTTGATCCTTAAAAATTGTAATTGATATGAGATTTTTAAACTTGGGACTTCTAAATCGATTTTTATAAATCAAGCTCTTATTTTTTAACTCATAAATTTCAATCGAACGTTGTGTTTTTAATGCAATATTAAGTAAAAAAATTTCCTTCTTTTTATTGTCGTAAGCAATTGAAACAGGTTTTAGTGGATAATCATCTCTGTTCATTATAGGTATCTCTGTATATTCAAATGAAGATTTTTTCAATTCTATCAAATATATTTTCGATTGATTCAAGAATTCATTTCTATAGTCCTTCAAAAAAGGATTCATTTGAATTGCTAACCATTGATTTTCACTTATCTTTATGCTATCTATAATAGATTGTATTTTTTGACTTTGACAATGTTGCATTTGTTGAATTTCAATGGACTTGCATTTACTAAGAGAAAAACTTAAAAATATTATTTTTAAAGTGATAAGAATGGAATTTTTGTAAATTTCCATTGGATGTTTCCACTTCTACTTGTCGTTTGAACAAATGCCCAGTTCGTAAAATATTCTTGAAACGCTATTGACTCAAATTTCTCTTTTTTGTATAAGTCCTTAACAAAAAAATAAAAATCTTCTTTTATAAAATTAAATTGTTGGATACTCACGAGATTTAATGCTAAAGTGGCTCTTTCTATGGTAAATGGTTTTTTCCATATTTTTGCTTTCCACTCATATGGTATCTTCATTTCAAATTTTTTTGTTAAATCTGATAAATCAACTTCATCAAACAAACTTACTATCCAACGTTCATATCGTTGTTCCGTATCAGGAATAACGTAGTTTTTCACTATGTCTAAATTTTTTGATCTAATTTCTGTTATAAGTGAGTAACCTTTCATTCTAAGAATTTTGTAATCTATAAAACAGAAAAGAAATAGTTGGTAATATATTTTATTTGTTCGAAACGAAGGAGAGTAGTTCTGAGTTGCATTTTTTAAGATCTCATCATTTGTAGCTCCTCCAGAATAAGATGCTAAAATACGTAGCTCTAATCCCAAGTATTCATCGTAGAAAGGCTCAATTTTTAAGAATGCATAATACTTTTTTTGTCCTAAAATGAATTCCTGATTCACAACTTGAAAATTTTGATCAAAATTAGGAAAATTCTCAACTAGAATCTGATAAATCTGAAATGCCTCTTCAATATCAAAGTTTATTAAAGAAACAGAAGGGAACTCAATTGTTTTTCCGACTTCTACAAAATTATGTTTTAAGCTATCAAAATAATACATTATCCACGAAATATTTCTGTTGTTGTTTGTATTGTTTTTTTTTCAATTTCAGTTTCGAGCCGTTTGAGTATCTTTTTTTGAGATACTAATATGTATGATAAATAAAAGGAAAAAAGAACCAACGTCAGGAATATTACAATTAGTAAACGATTAAGACGCTTTTGTGATAATTCTATAGCCTTGATATTCGCAAGCTGATCATACAAAGAAAATATAATTTCTAATTCTTTTTCTTTTGAAATGTACTTGTATCGTATATAACTTATTAAACTTTCTACATCTTCTTTTGTAAGTGTTTCTATAATTTCCTTGCGCTTTTCTATATTCGAATTTATAATTGCTTGAAGTTTCTCTTCTAATTTGGCTGCATTTAAGTCATTGCCAGTTATTATCTTGATCGGCATGAGAATTAATACCATAAAAATTATAATTTTATTCATTAAAAATCTCCTAATCTGATATCATTAAATTTTTATAAATTTCTTTAATTTTTTCATGTTGATAAGTTATATAAAAAATCACCCAAAAGAAAAAATGATATCCAAAAACCGAAATCCAAAACGTGATTTCAATTTCTTTTGATAATGTATGTAAAACTGGTCCTGGATGAGTATCAGGAGTTAAAATTCTAATTGAAAACCACGTAAGTATTGATGCAAGAGCTGAGAAGATGGTCATTATAGCGCTATAGGTTCCTCTCTTCATTGGATTATCAGTAAACGTTCTCACAATAAAGAAACTACTAATTGCTAAGGCTAAGATAAAAAAGCTCATCAACCTAGGATCTTTCCAATTCCAATATGTTCCCCATTCTGTAGAAGCCCAGATGGGTCCAGAAATAATAACTCCTAAAGAAAATATAAATGCAGTCCTCATTGAGGAAACAACGACAATATCATACAGCGACTTTCTTTTTATTAAATACAAAATAGCTGAGATTACACCGATAAATGGTGAATACATTGCTACCCAAGCTACTGGAACATGGATATAAAAAATCCTATGAGCTTGACCTTGGGAAACAATCACCGGAGGATAAGTAAGTGACAATATGGTTACTGGAATGAGGATAAATGAAAAAGCAACATTTAGATAAAAAAAAAATTCCTTTCTAACTCTCACCTTTATTATCCTTCTTCAACACTCAAGTTAGTGTATATGAAAATTCCTGTTAGGATATATATAAGCAAAACAACCAATGGTAAAGTCAAAATTTTATAGTCTATAAAGTAAACAATATTTATGTCATCAACGAATTTATTCAAAACACTAGTGTAAATGATGAAAACTGGTACTGAAACAGGGAAGAAAATTGCTGGAAGAACTAATTCCCTCATACGATTACCCGAAGACATCAAACTGATCAATTCGCCAATTGAAATCAGATTCAAAATGTATGGAAAAAGAAGTAAAAAGAAAATCATTTCATTCTGTTCATATTCTAACTGTCCAACGAGCAGAATTTTATATATTAGTTGGTAAAACATCAAAATGAGGAAAATTAGCAAAGCTTTTATGGCAATTTTTGCAATATAAAAAATTGATCTAGGCATAGGACTCATTAGTTGGATTTTGTATGCTCCTGCTTCTTTCTCTCTTTGTAAAGATTTTCCGGTCATTAATATTACCATAAAAAACACAGAGAGAAAAAGTAAACCCCAATAATTCTTCTTCTCCAGAAAAATTTCACTTTTTAAAGAATAATAATACAAAACAGCTAAATATATTCCGTAGAAGAACAAAACCAAAATTATTTGTAATGATTTCAATTGATGTTTAAACTCCCATACAACAGCACTCAAAAAATACTGAATTGACAAAGGAATTTTCATAATTACATAGACATTATGGACAGAAATCTAAGATGGGAAAAATTTACAATTTCAAATTTAACCAATATTCTAACGTTTACTATAGCATTAGTTAATATATTAGATATCATACTTAATATATCATATCCTGCTTTTCAAATTCAACTACTTTTTACTGACTTATGGTGGCAGATATTTCTTTTTCCTTTTCGTATAACAAAAGATTTACTTTCCTTGATCTTTTTTCTTTACGTTTTTTGGACTTTCGGAAACACATTAGAACAAGAAATGGGTTCACCAAAATTCAATCTTTATGTCTTTTCGGGATATCTTTTTATTATCATAGGAACCTTTTTTTATCCTATTGATGCCTATTTCGTCTATTTATCTATATTTTTTGCATTAGCGTATTTATACCCTGATATGGAAATTTTATTTTTCTTTTTAATTCCGATAAAGATGAAGTGGATAGGAATAATAACTGTTTTGTTAATTGTATTTCAAGCCATTTCATTTTCATTAAGTTCAGGTTCTATCCTTCCTATTTTGAGTATTTTGTTTGGAAATTTGAATTTTATTATTTTTATTCTAATTCCAAGTTTGAAGATAAGACATAGACTTCGTTAATAAACTATAAACCAGCTTTATATTTAAATTCTCTGTATAAAAATTCAGTTCTCATATAATTTTGGATTTTCTAAATCTTTTTTATGATCTGAAAAAAATTTCCTAAACTTAAAAATCAGAGTATGGAATTCCTAATAATTCAAGTATTCGATCAAATTCATCTAAGTTTGCATAATGTATGACTATTTTACCAGAACCACTATTCTGATGTTGTATCTCAACCTTTGTAGTAAATTTAGCTCGAAGTTTGCTTTCTATTTTGATAAGGGTGGGATCTTTAAAATTTTCTTTTTTACTTCTTTTATTCTTTGGGTCAGTAAGTTTTGCCACTTCTTCTTCAACTTTTCTTGCACTCCAATCTTCATTTATTATTTTTTGAGCTAATTGAATCATCATTTTCTTGTCCGCTATAGAAAGTAAGGGACGAACTTGACCTGCAGTGATTTTCTTTTCATTTACTAAATCCTGAATTTCTTCTGGTAGTTTTAATAGTCTAAGTAAATTTGAAACCGTAGACCTATCCTTACCAACTTTTTCTGCTACTTGTTTGATATTCCATTTTGTTAATTCAATTAGCTTTTCATAAGCTTTAGCTTCCTCTATTGGAGTCAAGTCCTCTCTCTGTATATTTTCTATAATTGCCATTTCTAAACTTTTTATTTCATCCAAGTCATTTTTGATTATAGCTGGAATTTTTTTAAATCCTGCCATTTTTGCCGCTCTCCAACGTCTTTCTCCTGAGATAATCACATAACCTTCATCTTTTTTTCTGACAATGATGGGTTCAATAATTCCTACATTCTTTATAGTTTCAGCAAGTCCTTCTAATTCTAACTCGTTTATCTTTTTTCTTGGCTGGTCAGGATTCGGAATTATACTATCTACATCTATGTATTGATACTCAGAGATAACACCATCTTGAATAGATGTTATCTCTGGTAACAAATTTGCTAAACCCTTCCCTAAAGATTTCCTTTTCTCCATTTTACCCTCCTTTTGTTCTTGTTATTAACTCTAACGCAGCTTTCTCATAAGCTTCTGCTCCTAAACTATCAGGTGCATAAGTAAAAATGCTTTTACCAAATGATGGAGCTTCTGATAGCTTTACATTTCTTGGTATAATGACATCAAATACTTTATCTTTAAAATGGTTACGTACATCATCAACTACCATCTTAGATAAATTTGTCCTTTGATCAAACATTGTAAGCAATACCCCAACTAATATTAGAGAGGGATTTAAAGATATTTGGACTCTACGGATTACTTTTATCAATTGAGTTATCCCTTCCAGTGCGTAATATTCTGTTTGAAGTGGTATTAATACTCCATCAGCCGCACATAGAGCATTGATTGTTAAAATCCCCAGATTAGGCGGACAATCAATAAGAATATAATCATACTTCTCTCTTACTTGATTTAATAAATTTTTTAAACTTTTATATTTATTTTCAGACTCTAATAAATCTATTTCTAATCCAGCTAAGTTCATATTTGCTGGTAAAATCGAGACATTCATCTCCTTTGTAGTCAAGATACATTCATAAATTGAGATTTCATTTATCAAAACTTCATAGATAGTTCTTTCTAATTTGTGAACTTCTATTCCTAATCCAGATGAAGAATTTCCTTGTGGATCCATATCCACTATTAATATGTTTTTTCCTATCCTTCCTAAATAAGATGATATGTTGATCGTGGAAGTTGTTTTTCCTACTCCACCTTTCTGATTTGCTATTGCTATTATATACGCCATTTTTCCATCTCTCTTAAAAGATTTTTCCATTGAACAGGTTTCATTTTTTTTCGTTTATCTAAATGTGAAATAAGAATCAGCTTTCTCTCACCAAGAAACTCGAGCGATGGAATGGTTTTAATTTCATCTATCATTAAATTATTCTCTCTTAAGTAATCAATTTCTTTACTAGAAATATCTAATCTTCCAGCAAAAATTCCCAAAAAATTTTCAAAAGCATGCCTTACTAAAACTGCGTTAAAAGGGAAAGGTATTAAAGCTCTTGTTACAACAACATTTGCTTTTAAATCAGTTTCTTCTATTCTTCTATAAATAAATTTTATTCTATAAGCATTTTTTTCTGAACAGAAATTTTCCAACAAACTCAACTTTCTTTTTGAGGCATCTAATAAAATTACTTCCTTAGGTTTCTCAATTAAACAATAAAACAAATAACCAGGCAAACCAGCACCACTTCCAACATCTAATACTCGCGTTTCATGTGAAACGTAATTCCCTTCTACTAAAATACTTATGTATACCATGCATTCGTATACATGTCGTATTGCTATTTTTTCTATATCATTTTTAGAGAAGAAGATACCCCTTTTTGAATTCTCAAATAAAAAATTATAGAAGTCGTTTACTAAGTTGTATTCAAATTTCTCTATGACTCGATTTATATAAGTAAAATCACAATCATATTTTAGAATCTCAAATTGCCTCAACAAATCAGTATAAAAATCCATATGCTTAGATTATATTTTATTGTCACTTTGAAAAACAAAAAATTTCAAGTTCGTAATGAATGCATTTAAAATTACATTCATAATACTCTTTGCACTTTTAGCTCAATTTTCATATTGTAAAACATCAGAAATTCATTACATAAAATTTGTTACATTAAATCACGAAGATGAAGGGTTTCTAGATAATCATACTTTGCAAAGTATTGGTACTTCGGAGTTACGTCATGATGCTGCAAGTAAAAAAGATATTTTCCAAAACTGCTTAAATAGAGCTGAATTTATGGCAAAAGAAAGAATGGTCTTTTTAATTACAAATGCTTATCTTTCTTTAACAAATCACAAATATCATCCTAACATTTATTCTAAGCCAGATTTGATATACTGGGGCATTCGATTTGAAGAACTTTTGAATTATTCTTATGTAGCATCAAAGTTTATTTATGAAAACAAATGTAAAATTATTTTAAAGCTTAATAAACAAAATCTTCTGAAAATCATAAAAAACTATAAGATGTAGTCTTTTCTCTTTTGAGTCCTAAGCGAGTTTTCTACTTTATAAAGTAAATTTGAGTCTAGTTCCTTTATATTTTCAATTCCGTAAAGCTTCATAAGATAGTAAAGTTCATTTTTATATTGTCTTAATAAATGCCGTCCTGCAATATCACCTCCACCAACAATAGCTATGAGAAATGGTCTTCCTACTAATACTCCATCAGCTCCTAAACATAACATCTTAAACACATCACTTCCTGAGCGTATTCCTCCATCAGCTAAGATTTTAATTTTTCCTTTTACTTCTTTTGCTATTTCTGGTAAAATCCTTGCAACTCCTGGTATATTATCTAGAATTCTACCACCATGATTTGATACAACTATTGCATCCGCCCCTATTTCAATGGCTTTATAAGCATCATCTAATGTTAAAATACCTTTGAGAATGAAAGGAAGTTTTGTTTGTTTACGAATGTATTTTAATTCTTCAACATTACGTGATCTACCTTTCTCTTTTCTCAACAAAAAAGTTTTGAAAAGAAAAGCATCTATATCTATACCGACTGCTAATAATCCAATTTCTTCTGCATAACGAATTCTTTTGATAATTTCATCATCATTATCTCTTGGTTTTAATATAGCGATAGCATTACCAAAAAATCTTTCTATCACTTGAAATATTGTTTTATAGCGCTCAGGTGTGATACCATCGCCAACCCAAGTGATTGTATTTTCAGTTCTTGTTATTTTCAAAAAATTTTCTACGATTTCTTCTTCGCTGATCGCATTTTTTAAATTCGTTGAAGCTCCCGTCATAGGAGCTATCATGATTGGAACATCAAATTTTCTACCTAAGAATTCAAAACTTAAATCTGGTTCTACATCACGATGAATATATCTTGGCAAAATTTTATATTCCTGTAAAGAACGAATGTTATCAATAAAAGAAAATTGATTTCCTACGCCACCCATCCCGGGAACTCCGCTTGCACAATTAGTTCCATCACAAACTTTACAAACCCAACAAACATCATTTGGAAAACGTTTACGAGCATTATTCTCAACTTGAGTCCAGTCGATTCCTTCGAGTTCATCTATTTGAATTTGTATATAGGATCGTGCTTTTTCAGCTATATTTATGGCTTGCTCTAATGTTTTTGCTTTTGCTATGATATGTCCTATTTTATCAATATTACTTGTTGGTTTTTGTAAAATAGTTCCAATCTTTTTAGTTATGATAATATCACATATACCATCTATCCTTTTTGCTTCTTCTACGCCATCAATTGAAATCAACTTTCCTTGAGAGGAAAGCAAACTTCTTTCAATGCAAACAAACTCAAAATTCTCTTCTATTGGTTCAGGTTCTTCTCCCATAGCAATTTGTATGGCTCGCCTATAGAGTTTTACCCCTGATGATATTGGATAAGTATGAGAAGACATAAACCCTCCAGAGAGTCTTGCTGCAATTTCTCCTACATATATACCTCTTTCTGTAACTTTTAAATCCCCTTTCGCTGCACCAATATCAATTCCAATTGCTCTTATGGCTCTTTTCATTGTTTCTTTCGCTTCATCAATAATGGATTTTGGTAATGACGATGGCATATTATGACCAATTTCTATAAAGTAAGGCTCTCCTGTGATGACTCTATCTGCAATCCCTGTTATCATGATTTGATCTTTCCAAATCAATGCATCGATTGAAAGTTCTGAACCATCCAAATATTCTTCTAAAATTAATTCACCAGTAGGTGAAAATGCTTTACTATGATGATAAGCTACGGGTATTTCCTCTCTTTTCGAAATTTTAATTACTCCTCTTGCACCCATATTTTCCGTTGGTTTCAGAACTGCAGGAAACCCTATTTTATCTATTGCTTTATACAAATCTTGTAGATTCCATATAGGTTCAAAGTTGGGGACTAAAACTTGGTGTTGTTTTAGTGCTTTTCTCATCAATACTTTATTTGTAGCCGCTTCAGCAACAGAATATCGTATACCTGGCAATTTCAATGCATTAGCAATTGCTGAGACTGATTTGGTCGCATCTGTTCCCGCAGTTATCACACCATCAATTTTTCTTAATTTGGAAAGTTTAACAGCTTCTCGAACACATCCTTCTACATCACGCGTGCTCATGACAACAGGATGATCTGCTATTAACATTCCAGGTGCTTGAGGATCCATATCCATTACGATTGTGAATAACCCCATTTCTTTTGCAGTTTCAATTAAAGGAACTTGGAGAATTCCCCCTCCAATGATAATCAAAGTTTTTTTCTCATAAGTTTTCATAACTCACCTTTTAATTTGATGGAAATTTTCATTAGTAATAAATTGAAAATATAAAATATTTTTTTATTTGCCACAAATCAATAAAATACTTTTTTGTTATAACAAATCCAGTTCAAGCTCAGTTTGTAACTGCAATTATGAATGAAAAATATACTATACCTAATCATTTCGATGTGATTGTAGTAGGTGGTGGACACGCTGGCAGTGAAGCAGCTCACATCACTGCAAAAGGAGGAATGAAGACTTTACTTATTACTATGAATCTTGACACAATCGGTCAAATGTCATGTAATCCTGCCATAGGTGGAATTGCAAAAGGACAGATTGTGAAAGAGATTGATGCTCTTGGTGGAATAATGGGGAAAATTATCGATAAAACTGGTATCCACTTTAAAATGCTGAATCGTTCAAAAGGACCTGCTGTCTGGGCACCAAGAGCTCAAGCTGAGAAAAAAGCATATCAAAATCATGTAAAGTGGCATTTAGAAGCAACACCAAATTTGTATTTAAGACAGGATACTGTAGAATCTCTTTTAATTGAAGATAATGTTGTAAGAGGCGTCATAACGGGAAGAGGTCATACACTGTATTCAGACTTTGTAATTTTAACAACAGGAACTTTCTTACGCGGATTGATACACATAGGTGAGTTTCAAGCAAGAGGTGGAAGGATTTCAGAACTCGCAGCCATGGGATTAACAGAAAGCTTAATCCATTATGGATTTAAAGTTGGAAGGCTCAAAACAGGAACCCCACCCAGAGTTCTTAAAAAAACGATTGATTTTTCTAAAATGGAAGTTCAACCACCCGATGAGGATCCCATCCCCTTCTCTTATAGCACTGAAAAAATTACTCAAAAACAAATAGACTGCTACATTACTTATACTAACGAAGAAGTTCATAAGATCATATTAGCAAACTTACATCGTGCACCTATGTATAATGGACAAATCCAAAGCATAGGTCCAAGATATTGTCCAAGCATCGAGGATAAAGTTGTTCGATTTCATGACAAACCAAGACATCGAATTTTCGTAGAACCAGAAGGTGTAAATACAGGCGAAGTTTACCTAAATGGTATTTCCACGAGCTTACCAGAAGAAATTCAATGGAAAATAATTCGTATGATACCAGGTTTAGAAGAAGCAGAAATCATGAAGCCTGCGTATGCTATTGAATATGATTATGTAGACCCCAGAGAACTCACACCTGATTTACAGACCAAAAAGATAAAGAATCTTTATTTTGCAGGACAAATCAATGGAACAACTGGATATGAAGAAGCAGCGGCTCAAGGGATCATGGCAGGAATTAATGTTCTTTGCTCTTATCGAAAGGAACCGCCTCTCATTCTTTCACGAGCAGAAGCATATATTGGTGTGTTGATTGATGATCTTGTTTACAAAGGAGTTGAAGATCCTTATAGAATGTTCACAAGTCGAGCTGAACATCGTTTACTGCTTCGACAAGACAATGCTGATTATAGATTAATGAAATATGCTTATCGATTAGGATTAATTTCAGAAGATGAATACCGAAAAATGCAAGATAAATATGACAAAATGTATGATGTAAAAAGAAAACTATTCTCTGTTGGTATTAAACCAACAACTGAATTTAAACAGTTACTCAAAGAAAAGAACATAGAAGATATACCACAACATTATGGAAAAACTGCGGGTGAATTTTTAAGACGACCTGAGTTCGCTATAGAGGACTTTGCTATTTTTGTCCCCGAGGTAATGGAATTGAAAGAAGACCTAAGAAAGGTAATTGAGCTAGAAATCAAATATGAAGGTTATGTAAAAAAAGAACTTGAACTTATTGAAAGAAGAGAAAAGATCAAAAAAACTGCTATACCAGATGATTTCGATTACGAAAAAGTTGTAGGACTAAAAAAAGAAGCAATAGAAAAATTAAAAAAATTCAAACCAAAAGACTTAGAATCAGCATCCCGTATCTCAGGAATTGATCCCCCCGATATAGATTTGTTGTATCTAAAAATCCAGCAAATGGCGAAATAAAGTTCTTTATTAAGTGTGAATTCTATAAAGTTCTTGATTCTATTTCTTTTGTTTTTCTATCTTTCATACAATTGTTTTTTGTACTTCATTCAGGACAAAATACTTTTTTACCCTGTCCCTTATAATGAAAGGGAAATTCGCACCATAGAAAAAACATATCCTTTTACGTTTAAAACTTTCTACATCAACGAAAAGAAAATTACTTATTGGGAAAGTAATAATCATAATACCAGACATGTTGTATTTTATTTTGGAGGAAATGCCGAGAATACAAATTACACTTTGATGGAAATCTCAAGCTTCAATAGAGCTCTTGAATTCAGATGGATTCTACTTAATTACCCTGGATACAATGGATCATCAGGAACGCCTTCAGAATCTTCATTTTTTGAATATGCAGAACTTCTATATCATCACATTGTGCAAAATCACAACTATGAAAAAATTTCTTTTATGGGAAGAAGTATTGGTAGCGGGGTTGCCTCCTATTTGGCATCTAAAGTCAAAGCTTCAAAATTAATTTTAATTACTCCTTTTGATAGTGTAGAAAATTTAGCAAAAAAATATTATCCTTTTACTTTATCGCAACTTGTAAAACACAAATTTCTTTCTTACAAATACATTCAAAATGTGTCAATTCCTATACTTATTTTAGCTGCTGAGAATGATGAAGTTGTCCCCTTATCTTCTACAAAGAATTTAATCCAATACATTAGTGATCAAAGAAAGATGGAATTTTATATTCTCGATGATACAACACACAATACCATTAGCGACCATCCCGAATACTGGAAGTTTATTTATTATTTTTTGATAAGTTAATCCCTAATTTACAATAAAAAACTTCGATGTGAAGTCATCCCAGAAAGATGGTAACTCATCAAAAGGATTAGGCATCGTTTTATCAGTGATGTAAATAAAACCTATGTGTTTCTCCTCAACATATAAGAGCATTTTTTCTAAATCTTTTTTATCAGCGCTATGAATTATCATTGCGAAGTGCTCTTTTGAATATTTTAACTCATTATCTCTTGGTGAGAAAGATGTAAGCTTATTTGGATCTTCTTCGTATACAACGTTTATATCTGCTATGTCATAGAATTCTGATTCGGGGAATACTCCATGATTCAACACTACTTTTAAATTGCTATTTATTCCTTTTACGTAATTGTAGATTTCTTGATAATAGCTTAAACTGTCCTTGTTACTTGATGCTTCATCGATAAAAAAACCTTGAATTCCTCGAAATAAAATTCTCCATTGTTGAATATCATTTTTCACACTATCTATGTTTCGTCTTCCATAGTCTGTAGGAACATAACCTATAACAATCGCATTCTTTTCTACTAATTTTCGATTCCAATACTGATATTGAGGATATAACCAATCGCTTGAAGTTCCCGGACCGTTGGATGGATTGAGAATTACAACAAAGTTCTCATTAACTTTTTTTAACAACTGATTCCAAAAGTAGGAGTCATAAAAATACGCTGGTATGAGAATTTTCATACTTGATTTGAATTCTTTTTTTTCTTCTCCTATAATTACTGGAGAGGGTTGTAAAAGTAAAAGCAATGCTAATGTTTCTTTCTCTCTCTTTTCTTTTTTCTTTTTTGGATTTGGATCATTGCCTGTGGATTTTTGAATCTGAGTGCAGTCAAGCAACAATAAATGCAATGTTAATATAACAATTAATTTATGAACTCTCATATACTTCTCCTTAATTTCCATAGTTTATAATTAATGCATTCCAAAACTCATCATCTGGAAATTCCTCAAAATTTCCTTTGTTTGATAAGTAAATTGTATAGATATTTTTTTCTTTTGATCTTTGGATGATAGAGTTTATATTCTCCAATTGGACATTTCTAACTACTATAGCAAAATCTTCGTTCTGAAATAAACTTTTCCATGGCAGAGAGTTCCATTTTGTAAAAAAGCCTTCTAGCATACTCTCAGTTTCTACGAAAAGCAAATTGATATCTGCAATTGAAAAATAAGAGGTATCAGGAATACTTCCATGTCCTAATACCACAAAAGAGTTGGGATATCTTGACTTCACATAATCATAAAGTTCTTTATGATATTCATATAAATGCTCGATTTCTCCTGTGTCAGGATTATACTTCGCATAAAGACTTGAAACGCGAGAAAAATAAATACCACGAACTTTGCCAGAATAATTATAAAACAAACCATCAATTTTAGTTTTAACATCTTCTTTATTCACATTCCCATAGTTCGTGTCTACATAAGCAATGGGTATAGCTCCTTTTAATGCCAGTCTTCCTAAAGCATCAGTATAGTCAGAATTCTCTTGATCGTAAGGAGGATATACAATCACATAATAATTAGAATTCGCTGCTGATATCAGTTTAATCCAGTATTTTTTTGGTTCTTGATCATCTTCTTGCCACATTGCTGGATATATAGACATCATTACGAGTGCCTTCAATTTCTTTGAACTTTGATTAGTTGAGACAGGATTTTCTTGATTAACAGAAAATTCTATGGTTTGTATCGCAGTAGTTGTTTCCTCGGCGTGATTTTGATTCAACAAAAGTAATAACCACCACTGGTTCTTCTTCGTTTTCTTGCATGACAAAACGCTAAATACTTGCAACAACACCAATAAAAACAAGATTTTTCTTTTCATATTCTATTAATAGTTAACGTATAAAGAAGATTTTTTTAAAATTACATAGTAAAATTTTTTTGTATTTTTTATTTAATTCTGTATTAATACTCTTTTGTTTTACCTTAAAATCTCTATAGTTGAAATAACTATGTTTTTGTATATCTCTTTAGTAAAGCTTTTAGGTTTCTGTTGTTATATAAACTCAAGTTTTGGATTTCAAGCTGTCCTATACGATCCTCTTCGGTAAATAAAGATGCTGTTTTTTCCATAGATAATAACTCTGGATGATAATTCCCATTTTTTGCTTCTGTTCTTAGGATGATGTAATTATTTCCTCGATCCAGTTCGATCAGCACCTTTCCACTTATAATCTGAGACATTTTAAATAGGGATTCTTTAATAATTTCTGCGTCAAAATCATACCATTTTCCTTCATATAGGAGTCTTCCTAATTTTCTTCCCAAATGAAAATACAAATCAAATGCATCTTCATCCAAATAAATTTGCAAAAGTCTTTCATAAGCAATGTGGATTAATGCCATGCCGGGAGCTTCATAAACACCTCTACTTTTGGCATCAATAACACGATTTTCAACCATATCACAAATCCCTAAACCATGCCTTCCAGCAATTTCATTTGCTTTCTTAAACATCTCAAACATGGAAGAAAACCTTTCATCGTTTATTGAAACTACAATTCCCTCTTGGAATTCAATCTCTACTTCTTCTTTCTTTACAGAGAAATCATCTCTCCAAAAAGGAACTCCCATTATAGGTTCAACTATCTTGAGGGATTTATCTAAATACTCCAAATCTTTAGCTTCATGAGTTGCTCCTAAAATGTTGGAGTCAGTGCTATAGGCTTTTTCTACTGATGCTTTATAGGGTTTTCCTTTCTTCTCTAAATACTCAGCCATTTCTTTTCTTCCACCAAACATCTTCACAAAAGCTGGATCCAACCAGGGCTTGTAGATTTGAACTTCAGGATAAAATAGTTTTGCATAACGAAAAAAGCGTTGGATATCATTCCCCCGATGTGTGCTTCCATCACCAAAAATCGATACCCCATCCTTCTTCATCACTTCCATGATAGCTTTTGTTGTTACAGCTCTCCCGATTGGTGTGGTATTATAGTACTTCAATCCACCAGACTGGACGTGAAATGCTCCGCATTGAATGGCTCTCATTCCTTCATTTGCTATGGCTTCTCTACAGTCTAAAACTACAGCTTTTTTAGCTCCATATTCATAAGCGATTTTTGGAATGCTTTGGATATCAGGTTCATCAGGTTGTCCTAGATCTGCCGTATAGCAATAAACTTCAACTTCATTTTCTGACATCCATTGAGTAGCTGTTCTCGTATCTAAACCACCTGAAAATGCCAGAGCTACTTTTTGACCTCTCGGTAAATGTTTTAAGATACTTCCCATGCTGCCAATATTTTCATGAAAACTTTTAGGTAAAGTTTCAAAATTGTCATACTTGATTTTCAATTTTGGATTTACTAATATGGTTGAAGGATATTCTTTTACACGATGATTCCTAAAATTCTTTTTTATAGTAGTCAAAGTTATGATGTCGAATTTTTCAAAAAGTGGAATAAAAACTTCCAATTTGAACTTGAATTTGTGAATCTTCCCTTGAATGAAAGAACGGCTTCTCTTAGTAATGGCTATCACGCTGTTTGTATCTTCGTAAATGATATAGTGAATGAGAGTATTGCTAAAACTCTTTCTAATAATGGTGTTTCTTTGATTGCTTTAAGATGTGCCGGTTTTAACAATGTAGACATCGAAAGCACATCAAAACACAACCTAAAAGTAGTTCGGGTCCCTGCGTATTCCCCAAATGCCGTTGCTGAACATGCAGTAAGCCTGATTTTAACGTTGAACCGAAAAACCCACAAAGCATATAATCGAGTCAAAGAACTAAATTTCTCATTAAATGGTCTAATGGGTTTTGATTTGAACCAAAAGGTTGTGGGTGTGATTGGCACGGGGAAAATCGGAAGTGTTTTTTCAAGAATAATGAGGGGGTTTGGATCAAGAGTTTTGGCTTATGATATCATTCAAAATCCTGATTTGGTAAAAGAAAATATAGTTGAATATGTAGATTTGGAGACTCTTTTTCGGAATTCAGACATCATTTCCCTACACTGTCCATTGACACCAGAAACAAAATACATTATTAACGAAAAAACCATTTCTCTTATGAAAGATGGAGTGATGATCATCAATACAGGAAGAGGCGCATTGATTGACACCAAAGCTGTAATTCAGGGTTTAAAGAAAAGAAAAATCGGCTATTTGGGGCTTGATGTTTATGAACAAGAAGAGAATCTTTTTTTCAAAGATCATTCCCACGAAATTATCGAAGATGATCTGATTGCTCGATTGATAACCTTCCCAAATGTCTTGATTACCTCTCATCAAGCATTCTTTACAGAAAATGCCCTAAACGAAATAGCTCACACAACATTAAGTAATATTTATAATTTCTTTATAAAGAAGCAAATTGTCAACGAAGTAAAGTAAAAACGTTTGATCCCGAACTTCGAAAGAAAAATTCTGAATTATGCGAATCAAGGAGATAATCGATAAGTTTCTCAAAAAGAGTTTGATTTCCTTTGCCGAAAGCCAATCTATTTCTTCTGAGATCATCCAAGGAAAATCCATCACTATTGAAATCCCAAAAGAAGAATCTTTCGGTGACTATACATGCACAACAGCAATGAACAAAGAACTCAGAAACTTGTTCCAAATACGAAATCCCATCGAATTTGCTCAGAAATGGATACCCTTTATCAAAACTACCAAGTTGTCAAAAAGCGAATTGATACTCGATGATCCCTTTTCATTTTTTGATGATGAAATAGGTTTCGACGATCTGTTCGAAAATGTTCAAGTTGCAGGGGCAGGCTTTTTAAATTTTTTTGTTCAATCTAAACTTTTACTTTTCTTTCTTTTTCGATGTTTGAGTCATAATCATGATTATGGGAGATTTAAAAAAGAAAAACCAAGAAAAATCATTTTTGAGTTTGTCTCGGCAAATCCCACAGGTCCTTTGAATGTTGTTTCTGCACGAGCTTCAGCCCTGGGTGATAGTTGTTGTAATCTTTTGGAGGCTATAGGTGATTCTGTTTTCCGAGAGTACTACGTGAATGACTATGGAAATCAAGTAGAGCTCCTTGGAATTAGTTTTCTTTTTCGTTTTTTAGAACTCAAGAAAATTCCGTTGAAATTTTCCCAAAAAAATCATGACAAAGTCATTTATCCCCAACAAGAAGGTTTGCCCTTTCCTTCTGAAGCCTATCATGGTGAGTATATCCAAGAAGCTCTCATCGAAATTCTAAAACATCATCCCATTTCTATCTCTGAAAACGAAATTCAGCGTTTGAAGAAAATCTCTCAAAACCCAAATCTGACTGAGGAAAATCTAAAAGAAATCTTAAATGAAGAACTTTATCAAATAGCGAAAAAATTTTCAAAACTTGCAACAGAGTATTTTCTTCAAAAACATAAGGAGGACTTGCAAAAATTTCGAGTCCATTTTGAAAATTTCTTTCTGGAAAGTTCACTCCATGAAAGTGGTAAAGTTTTTTCAATTGTCGAAAAACTAAAAAACCACACTTATGAAAAAGACAAAAAAATCTTTTTTAAGAGTTCTGATTTTGGAGATGATCAAGATCGAGTGATTATTCGTGAGAACGGAAAGCCTACTTATTTACTTGCTGACATCGCTTATCATTACGAAAAAATCCAACGAGGATTTGATACCATCATCAACATTTGGGGACCCGACCATCATGGTTATATCCCTCGAATGAAAGGAGCTATGCAAGCTTTAGGTTTTCCCAAAGAAAACTTTCATGTCCTGATAGCTCAACAAGTCACACTTCTCGAAAACGGAAAACCTATCGTGATGAGCAAAAGAGCTGGGAAGATCATCCAAATGAAAGAGTTATTAGAAGAAATTCCAATTGATGTTGCAAGGTATTTTTTCTTAATGAGATCTTTTGAGTCCCATTTGGAGTTTGATATTGACGAAGCAAAAGACACCTCTGAGAAAAATCCCTACTACTATGTTGCTTACTCTCATGCTAGGATACACTCAATTTTTAGAAAAATAGAAGAAGAAAGAATTTTCGCAATAAAAGAAGAAGCTTTTTTTGATAAAGAAACATTATTCCAACTAAAACCACGCTTAAATTTCTACGATTTTTCTTCCCAAACTGCTTTCGAAAAGCAAAATTACCAAAGGAACTTGCTTTTGAAGATAGCTCGCTATCCTGATGAAGTCTATGAATCCGCAACTTCTTTGGAACCTCACAGGCTTTTGTATTTTCTCTATCAAATTGCCAATGATTTATCCAAGTTCTACATTAAGAAAGAAAACAAAATCATTGAAAAAAACGAGGAAGAAGGAATAGTATTACTTTCAATCCTACTTGGAGTGAAAATTTGTTTGAAAAATGGCTTGGAGCTTCTGGGAATGGAAGCACCTAATAGATTAGAAAAAACTAATCTTCAAATAACGAAAGAAGATCTGTTGTAATTTCTGACTCGTAATAAAAAACATTTGACATTAATTGAAAATACAAATCTTTTTGGTATTCTTTGAACTGATAATATATAAACAAACTTCCTAAGATTGCAAATCCGATCAAAATGCTACGTATTAAATATAAATTTTTTTTATAAATGTATCTAATAAATATTTTTCTTGCCATCTTTTTTTCCCATTTTTCGTCATTTCTTCTGGTTTCGATTTCTTTCCATGATTTTGATTTTTCTTTCATAAAGCTATCCCTTTTCGAATTTCTGGATTTTGGCTTTAATCCGAAATAAGTTTGATTTTATTGTCCCCTCTTTCTGATTTAGTTGTTTTGCGATTTCTTTCAAACTAAAACCATTTAAGTATAAGTTCAATATATTTCTTTGCAGTGAATTCAAATATTTTTTGTTAAGAAATTGTTCTTTTGTTATAGAAATTTCTGTTTTTTCAGAAATGAAATTTTTTGATTTCCAAAATTCTTTTAGTTTTTCTTTTTTTTGTCGCTCTTTTTTGAGTTTTTCGTTATATCTCAAAGTTTCATTCTTCGCAATTTGATATAAATATGTCGTGATTTTGCTTTTGTTTCGAAATTTATCAGACCCTAAAGACAGCAATAACCTTACATAAACGTCTTGAAAAATATCGTCTATGTAAGGTTTTGCTAAATCATCTGCGTATTTTTGAATTACAGATAAAACCAGATTCTTTGTCTTTTTGACGAGTTTTTCTATCTCTTGGGAAGACATCAATTCACCTTCGATAGTATTTTTCAAATCTCTTCTTATGTTCTTTCATGAGTTCCACTAATTCTTTTCTTTGTTCTGGACTCAAGTTTAGATAGAAAGGATAAAGATCCTCGATATCTTGTAACCGATTTTCCAACATTTTTGCGTGTAAGGATCTCACTTCGTTTTTCAAAACTTCTTTGTCCAATTTTCCTGACTCTAGTTGAGACAAAAATCCATCCTCAAACCAAAAAGGGACTTTTCGTTGGCTTTTACTTCTTTCTAACATTTTTTGTTTGATTTGTTCTAGTTGGGCTACTTGTGTTTCAGTTAAGTCCAATTCTTTTTCTAAGTATTTTATCATTTTGTTTAGTCTTTTCTCTGGAGGATAGTGATGTCCATAGCAATTACTAAAAATCCACGTGAAACCCAAAATCACGATGATGGTTATTTTTGTTTTCATGCCCAATATGACCTTATTCTCGCATAAAAAGTTCCCGTCCTTTTTTCGAAAAGTCATCAAAAAATACCGATAATCGTAAAAATGTCCATTGCAATTTCTATTATAAACTACAAAGGAGGAGTAGGGAAGACTACCCTAACTTTGAATTTGTCTTATGCATTATCCAGTATTTTTCAAAAAAGTGTTCTGATGATTGATTTAGACCCTCAATGTAGTTTATCTATCAGTGCAGTCAAAGATACGGAATGGGTGGAACATATCGAAAACAAGGGCTCTATTATCAGTGTAATTGAAGCCTTTTACAAGGGGAAATTGTCTTTTGATCCCGATTGGTTGATTTCTATCAAACAATCAAAAAAAACCTACCTTCTTCCTGGACACTTGAATTTGCCCGAATATGAAATGAAATTAGTTTATCAAAAACCTTTATATATGTCAATTGAAGAGTTTGAATCTCAGAGATTTTTCATTTTGCAAAAATACCTCAAATCTTTAAAAGATGAATTCGACTTTATTTTTTTTGATTGTCCACCGAATGTTTATGTTTTATCTCGCAATGCCATTTTAGCCAGTGATTTTTACGTAATACCTACCATTCCTGATTTTGTCTCGAGTTTTGGTATTCCATTCATTCACAAACACATAGAAGAACTAATACATAGCTGGTATGGAAAAACGAAATTTTTAGGGATCATTTTGAATAAGGTTCGAACTCAAAGACAAAACCTCATCAAAGAATTTCAAATTGAATATGAGAAAATTTCAGAGAAATTCCCCAACAAAGTCTTTGAAACTTTTATCTCCGATCGCATTCTGATCTCAAGCATCATGAGAAGAAAAATCAATATTTTCAATGAAAGTTCAAAAAAATACCAACCCCTCCAACAAGAATTTCGAGCCTTTGCTGAGGAAATAATGAGAAGAATAGAAGCAAACCAAAAGAAATAAAATTTTTTGATTGTCCTCGGGAAAAGAAAAAAGTATCTTAAAGATAGGAAAAAAGATAAGCAATCATAAATGTTTTTTTTCCAAAATCCGATACAAAACCTGAGGTGCTAAGATGAGAGATATCTTTAAAATTTTTATTGGTTGTCTTATTCTAATGTCATTTTCATTATATCCTCAGCAGACACCACAAGATCAACCAACAACTAATGTTCCTCAAGCTATTCAGGACAGCCCTTTGATTCAGATCGATCTTGAGGATTTCGAACAAGCAGAGGACTGGCTTGCTAAACCTACTTCACCATTAGGTGAAACCAAGACATTAAAACTAGTTCAAAGAGGAGAAATCCGAGCCACAGACGACGAAAATATGCGTCCCCCCGAAGGAGAAGCTCTCTCAGTTGACGTAGACCCCAACAATCCTAATCACGTGTTGGGTGTGAAAACTTATTTCGTTAATCGTGGATTCGATCGAGTGGAAGTTAAGCCACCACATCCCTATGTCATCAAAGGGAAAGTAAGACAGTTTTCTATATGGGTTCTAGGACGAAATTATAGGCATACCATGTATCTTAAAATTCGCGATTATAAAGGAAACTTTCATTCCATTAAATTAGGTAAATTGAATTTCTTTGGATGGAGAAAGTTTACTGTTTCCGTTCCTGGATGGATACCTCAAAGTACTCGTTTTGCCATGATAGATAAGAACCTACAATTTATTAGTATTTATGTTGTGAGCGATCATCATGAGGTTGGTGGTGAGTTTTATTTCTATGTGGATGGACTTAAAGCGTTGGTGGATAGATCAGAACTCGTTTATCCTGGTTCCGAAATCAAAGATAATTGGTAATTTTAAAAAATTATGAGAGGTTAAAAAATGAAAAAGAAACTCCTTTTGGAATCGTCGATAATCGTTTTTTCAATCATATCCATTTTGTTGATTGATGGTGTGCGTGCGGGAGTGGAAACTGCGATCGGAAGCGATGTTTCAGCAAGTGAAGTTAGAGCTGTGACGGTCGAAAGTTGGGACAGGGATTTTTCTGGTGGTGGATATGGATGGGAGGTTCATACCGATAAAGACACAAAAACAAGAGGTCCCTATCAACCGATTGCATCAAACCTCCAAGCAGAAAGGGAAGTAAAGCTCATAAGAGGTACTCCTGCTGACATCAGGTACAATATTGACCGTGAAGATGTACGCATTTTAGGAGTCAAGTTTGCATTTACTTTTCCAGGCTATAATGTTGTGACTATTCGTCCCCCAGCTGTTGACCAATACATCGTAGAAAGACCAAGACCTTACCTTAACGAGCTTGCTCTCGTAGAAACTTATAAAGCTCGTTCTTGTTATCAAAATCCCGCATTATCAACAGTTTTTAGAACCCAACGAGCTCAAATGATCGATTGTGTTGTCGGCATTGAACTTCCAGGCGAGGTTCAAAAGATTTCTGTTTGGGTGCTAGGGAGAGGGAATGAATACACGCTTGAGGGTTGGATTGAAGATTGGCGGGGTGATACCCACATTTTGAAGTTTGGTTCTTTAGATTTTGTGGGATGGCGTCCGTTAACGGTAAACATACCAAGAAATATACCTCAGTCAGTAGAATCATACCCTCAAATCAAGACCTTAGTATTTAAACAATTTAAAGTGAGATCAACTCCAGAGACATCGTTAGAAACTGTTTACCTTTTCTTTGATGAGTTAAGAATCCTCACTAATATTTTTGAACCTTACTTTGATGGAGCTCAGATCGATTTTGATAAGGCTGATTGTGAAACCAAAAACCGTTTGATACGTATCTTAAGGCAACACGCAAGAAATCCTGAGATTTACGAACTCAGAGATTGTTCGAAAGCTCCAGGTCCAGCACAACCCTTACCAGAACAACCCCAACAAACACCCACAAGGTAGATAGTCTCCTATCTACCTTTTAACAAACATAGGCGCTTCTACTTTTTCTCTTACTTCTTTTCCACATAACTCTTCCACAAGTGATAAAGCAAACTCAAAAGAAGTTCCGGGTCCTTTACTGGTGTAGATGTTTCTACTTTTTACCACTCTTTCATCGACATATTTGCCAGTATAATTACTTGGTAAAGTTGAGGGATGTAGAGTGAAGACATCGTCTTCATGAAGGATATTATGCTTTAAAAGAACATTAGGAGCTGCGCAAATTGCTCCAATCACTTTGTTTTTTTGATGTAATCGCTCAATGATTTGTTTAATTCTTTCATCATTTTCTAAACGTTTTGCTCCCTCTGAACCTCCTGGTAAAACGATAGCATCATACTCCCAATCTTTTACTTCATCTAAAGTATAATCGGCTATGTGTTTTGTTTTTCGAGATGCGACAATCTCTTTTTTATCTAAGCCAGCAACGATAACCTCAACTCCAGCTCTTCTTAAAACATCAATTATGATAATACCTTCCATTTCCTCGAAACCATCTGCTAAAGGAACCAAAACACGAACCATAAGAAACAACACAATAAATGGAACTCTTTGTCAACTAAGAAAAAAATATTCTCATTTTCGTTTGACAAATAATTAAAAACAAACAGAGTAAACATTAAAAAAGCTTCGAGATAATGAAATCCACCATAAAAGCGTTATACTATTTCTTTAACCCAAAGAGTTCCATTCACGATCCATTACAACAAATCTTCTTCTTTTACGATATAGCAACAACTAATCTTAGACGGTTGATTAAATTTTCTTTGGTGTTATCTATTGTATCAATCATTTTGTTAATCTGGGATTTATTTCGATTTCTTGACGGTTCTATGGATGAAATATCAAAATTACTCTCTATTTCTCACCTCTTATTTCTAATCTATTGTTTAATTACATTCATAACATCAAAAGTAATCTTAAAGAAGCTGAAGGAACCTAAGATATTTCGAATATATTTTATTCTCAATGTTTTGTTTTTGTTTAGCATACTGATTTGGATGACTCTTTTGGATCAGTTGGCAAATGGACAAATCACAGTGATACTTATGGGCTATTTTGGAATATCTGCATTGTTATATCTTTATCCTATTGACAGTTTAATTCTATACTCACTAAGCTCAACCCTTTTGTTTTATCTTCTTCCCTACTTCCAAAAGAATGATCAAATACTTCTGGCTCATTTTGTCAACATTCCTATTTTGAGTTTTATTTCATTTCTTGTTTCGCAGTTTTTCTTTCAAAGTAAAGTTAAAGACTTCCTTAAAAACATAAAGTTAGAAGAAGCCAATTCAGAGTTAGACGAACTTATTCATAAAGTTCTTCCTGTTCAAGTTTCTTATAAATTAAGAAAGCAAACTACTATCGAACCTGTTCTATCAAGAAATGTCACTATTGGCTTTATTGATATTGTTTCTTTTAGCACTATAATGGAAAATACATCGATTGATGTTGTTCTAAATATTTTAGATGAACTATTTCGTGAATTTGATGTGATAATAAAAAAACACAATTTAGAAAAAATCAAAACTATTGGTGATAGTTATATGTTTGCTGGTGGTTTGTTTTCGGATAAAAACCAGACCAAAGAAATGATTGAAGCCTCATTCGAAATTATTGAACTCATAGAGAAGAAGCAAACAGATCTCCAGAAAAGAACAAACTTTAAATGGTCAGTTCGAATAGGTATTGACAAAGGAGACGTTATTTCAGGAATCATTGGAAATTGGAGGTTTGTTTTTGATGTATGGGGAAATACCGTAAACATAGCTGCACGCTTAGAAACCCTATCCCTTCCGCAAAGAATTCACATTTCCAAAAACGTATATGAAGAAGTCAAAAATTTTTCAGAGTACACTTTTGAAACACGAGGAGTTATTCCCATCAAAAATATTTCTTCTATTGAAACATTTTTTGTTTTTAAAAGAAAATAATTGACATAAAAAATAGATTAATATAATTTGTAAAATATGAAATGGCTGATAAGAACATTCAATCAAATACTTCTAATACTTTTGCTTAAAACTTCAATTATCCCATCAGAATTCAATACACTAAATCTGAATTCCATAGATCATTGGAACATTCGGATCTCAGATATAAGCTGGGAGTCTGCAACCATCAGAAATGCTTTCCAAATCTCATATATAAAGCTTTTCGATAACCTACTCAAAGGAAAAGTTAATTTGAGTTTATATACTCTCCCAACTACAATCAAAGCCTCTGGATTCCAACTTTCTACACCTGAGTGTTCAGAAAACCAGTGTTCTGATTTTTATATTCAAATTCATACATCTGGTTCTCGGCAAATTTTTGGATTAGAAACTGTCGTTGAAACTTTTCAAAACAACTTCGGCAATATTTCTGTTATCCTTACTAATTCAAAAGTGGGTTTTTATCCTTCTTATAATCAAACACTTAACAATGTTTCCTTCGGTTATCATAATGATTTTTTTCTCTTCCAAGAAAACCCTTATCTAAAAAACATTGGTTTTCGTATTGGTTTAGGATTAGACTCTTCTCAATATGGCTACACCGCAAGAGGATTAGACACCTCAGTCGTATCGTTGATACAAATTACTAACACCAATCCTCCAACGATCAATGCATCTACCCCAATTCTAACGAATTCATTCTTAGAACAAAAATTAGATTATACGGAGTCATTCCTAAAATTAAGAGTTGGAATTAATTATTTATTAGAAATTTTAGGCTCACATCAGTTTTTTTTCAACATAGACCCCTATATAGGCTATGGAGCTGTTAGCTACAAAAGAGTAGACCGAACAAGGAATTTAGAGATTTTCAACCTTTTAAACAATCCTAATGTAAACTTTTTTACGATTTCCTTTTTGCTTCCGAGATCTAGGCTCACTGATGGTCCTGCATTATTGGAAGTCCCGGGATACGAAGCGTCTTTTTCATATGGCTATAAAATCAACCCAAAACACATCGTTCGTGCTGTTTATCGCTATAAACAAGAAACTCATAAACTGAAAGCTCCAAAAATCGAACCTGAGGAGAATATAAATCTAACAGGACTATTATTTGGAGACATCACACCTATTTTGTTATCAGAGTTAAAAATATTAAGCTTTCTACCTAAAAACAAAGATGTAGTGAGCGAGGTAGGTATTGAATATTCATTTCAGTTTTGATCTAAAATAGCGTAGGATGAAACCACCAAACGTTCAAACCAAAGATGAGATATCCAAAAATATCCGTTATCTCCCCACTTTTTGCCAGCTGAGTTTTGAGCGATATACTTTCTTTTCTCTAAGTTATAACCAACCACTCCAATAGTGTGTTTTCCAATCAGTCTACCCTTCGGAGTGTATTCTTTTTCTTTTAAATTCAAAAAGTTTTCTGTAATAAAAATCGTTGCAATCAAGATGTTGTTTTGATAAATTAGTGTTGCTATTTGAAACACATCCGTAGGATCAATCCTTGCAAAGCCCTTGATTCTATAGCTTGAGGCGGAATTAATGACTTCTGGTGTGGGCTGAATTCGATAATCATATTCAATGTAGGGAAATAAAGTTTCTGAGGGACAACCTGTATCTTTCAGTAAATACAAAGCATCAATCACTTCTATTCCTTCGTCTTTGCCATTATTTAAGAGATTATAAACAAAAGAAGGAGAACATATATATTGCTTATGACCTTTTCTTTGCATATGATAACTCATAGTCAAGTATCCTACAGCAAAAGCAGTGCTTGATGCTTGTCTTCCCTGATCCCTCACATCCGGCAGGTCTTTTAAAACATACTCCACTGGAAGATTTACATCTCTTGACAAAATCAAAAGAGGTATTTCTTTTTCTCTATCTAACCATCTGGGACCTACCGAGATTTCATGGATACTCCATTCTTTTTGAGAATACGATGAAGTAAATTCAATCCGTTTTCCTTCTTCATCAACAGTCACACAAGAAACGAAAATCAAAAGAACAAGTAATCTCTGGGTTTTCATATGTCTTGATTTTATTTTCTTTTATTTTCTTGATTTGATTTAAATAAAAAAATTTTCAACAAATGTGAGGATTTTACGCATTGCCACAAGAGGCTCACACCTTGCCGTCGCTCAAGCAGAGTATGTTCAAGAAAGACTCAAAGAACTTGGAGTATCAAGCGAACTCGTAATCATAAAAACAACAGGAGATTTGAACTACGCCTCATTCACTGAATTAGCAAAAAGAGGTGATGAAACGAAAGGACTTTTTACCAAAGAAATCGAAGAAGCTTTACTCAAAAACACTGCTGATATTGCTGTCCATTCCCTTAAGGACTTGCCTACGAAATCCCACAAGGGCTTAATTGTAGCTGCTTTGCCTCAACGCCTTGATTATCGAGACTACTTGATTTTTCGTAAAGACAAAAAATCTCAAGATCAGCTCCCATTCATAAAAAATGATGGGGTCGTTGGAACTTCCTCTTTTCGTCGGAAATCCATGCTACGTTTTTTCTTCCCTTCTTTAAAAACCAAAGATATTCGAGGAAATGTCCCTACTCGGATAAAAAAGCTTTTTTTTGATGATATTGATGCCATTTTACTTTCTGGAGCAGGATTAGAAAGACTCTCACAAAAGTCTGACTGGATAGACGAAAAATACCTTTCTGAAATCGAAATCGTGCCCTTAGATGCTGAGGTTTTTCCCCCTTCGCCAGGACAAGGAACAATAGCTGTTCAATGCCGTGAGTCAGACAAAGAAATCATCGAACTTCTAAAACAAATCCACGATCCACAAATCGAAAATATCATCCACATAGAGAGAGGTTTATTAGCAAAATTAGAAGGTGGTTGTCACTTGCCATTAGGAATCCATTCAAAATATTCTCAAGAGCATTCGCTCTATCAAGCTAACTTGTTTCTGGGAAAAGAATATCCTTATAGCAAAAAGAAAAAAGACTTTTATTTAAAAAGATACCACAAGGACAGAGCCCTACTTGTCGAATTTTTACATGAAGAAATCACTGAGGATTTGCCGATTGTTCTTTTCGGAAAAGAAGAAAAACTTAATGAAATCAGCAAAAAATTTCTCACCCAGAGTATTTTGTATTTTCCTATAATGGAAGTTAAGCATTACAAAGAAATCCAAAAACATGTCTTAATCTCATCACCCATAGAAAAAGAAAGTATTCATCGGATTTACGCAATCTTTAGCGTAGAAGGTATCAAAAGTTTAGAGCATCATAATTTCGAAGATTCTCCTTTAATCTTTGTAAACGGGAAGAAAAGTAAAGAAACTTTATTGAACTTGTTTCCTGAGCTGAAAGAAAATGAAGTTTTCATAAGTCATGATGGAACGGCTTTTGGAATTGCTGAAATGATTATGGCTTCATACAAAAATCAACCAAAGATTATCTATGCCATTACAGCAAAAGAAAGTAGAAACGAGTTTTTTGATTTCTTAATGAATCATAACGACAACAACACACATTTAGAACAATGGATAACTTATGAAATTCAAAGTAGAACTCTGACAAAAGAAGAGCTTGACTCTATCCCAGAGAAAGCATATTTAATTTTTGGAAGTCCATCTTTATTTGATGCATTTTATTCATCCCTAAAAAATCACAATTATTTTATCGAAGAAAAAACGAAAAAATGGAGACTAATTTGTTTAGGAAAAACCACATTCCAACATATCTTGAGAAAAGGTTTTAGTGTTTACGCAATGTCCTCTGAGCCAAGTTATGAGAAAATTATTAAAGAATTTTTATAAAATAAATTAATAAATAATATAATCTTTTAATTCTTCTTCGTTCTTTTTCAAAATATAATTTTGTATGACCATCTCAATCACTTCTGGAGTGCATTGTTTGAACCACCTGCCTTGAGGATAAATACACATGATAGGACCTTCCTTGCAAACCCGCAGACAATTTGCTTTTGTTCGAAACACTTTTCCTGACTGAACCAAACCTAATTCTGATAGTCTTTTTTTCAAATATTCCCAAGAACGTAATCCTTCATCTTTACTTACACATTTAGGTTCAGTTTGGTCTGCACACAGAAATATGTGATACTCCAAATTCTCTACTTTTAACTTTTTTAATATTTCTTTTGCTTCATTCATAAATAATTTTTATAAAATTTTATAATAAATTTTTTAAAGCACTATCTATATCTGGATATTGAAAAACGAAACCTTCTTTCTGAATTCGGCTTGGAATTACTTTTGCACCTTCGAGAACTATTTGAGACATCTCACCTAAGATTAGCTCTAAAGCAAAATCCGGTATGTTAGGAAATATCATGGGTCGATTTAGGTATTTTGCAGCTTTTTTCATTAACTCCTCAAGAGTAACAGGATTTGGCGCTGTGCCATTATAAACCCCACTACTTTGTGGATTCTCCAAAATAAAATCAAAAATCCTAACCAAGTCATCAATATGAATCCAACTCACGTATTGTTTTCCTGAACCTGGAACAGTTCCAACGAACAACTTGATGGGAAGTATCATTCTGGGAAACCCACCTTCATTTTTATCCATTACGAAACCTATTCGGATATGAGCTTTTCTGATATGAGGATGTAGATTGATGGATGCTTGCTCCCACTGAACACAAGTTTCTGCTAAAAAACCGGTTCCCGGTGGGCTATATTCATCCACTTCTTCCGTTCGATTTCCGTAATAACCCGTTGCCGATGCAAAAATCACAACCTCAGGTTTTTGTGACTGATGGTTTTGGTTGAGAATTTCTGATAAAAATTTCGTTGATTTTACTCTGCTTTCTACTATCAATTTTTTGTAGTTTTCATCCCAACGTCTTTCAGCAATGTTAGCACCACTAAGATGTATCACAACATCCGATGATAAGAGCTCTTGCTTTCCCTCGTCGGAGATCTGCTGATTGCTGGGATCCCAAAAATAAATTGGGACATTTGCTTTTTTGTTCCTACTATGAGATAGATAAAGAACTTTATGATTTTTATTTATAAAATATTCCGTCAATTTTCTTCCGATAAAACCTGTTCCTCCTGTGATGGTAATCTTTTTCATGTTAATCAATAATAAGTAAATTTTAGTTTTGTCTATTCCTTTTTCACGCTAATTCATCTGGATGAATCTTCTCTTTTGACTTGATGACCCCATCACTTGCTAAACAATAGGGACATCCATAAATGTGAACCTTTCGTTTTTTTCTTGGATCATCGATGGGTTCAAACGCTGCGATTAGATAATCGTTTTTATTTAAAATAGTTCCACAAATGGGACAAATCCTTAGTCTTTTCTCTGTTGGTTTTTGTTGATTTTCTTTTAATGTTTTGTTGATAGCTCTCCTCAAACTTTCAGACGTAATGGGTTCGTTTTTAACAATATTCCTATGCTTTGTTTTATCAACGATATCTAAAAAATACAAAATCACCAATACCGAAATCAATATTCCAAAGATTGTAACGAAGAATGTCATCGATTTTTGATAATCTTTTGTAAATCCAAAAGAAATTTTTTCTTCAATTCAAATTCACTTTTTTCGTTTAACTCTGAGTTTTTGTTTGGACTGATGGGAGTTTTTGGAGTGGTTTTTGTTTCCTTTTTTCTTTTTGTAGGATGAAGCTCTTTAATTCCTCTTATTGTTTCATCTATATCTCTTTTCATTGAGTCATTGATGATTGTAATTTGAAACAATATTTCCTGAAGAACCAGTTTGTTAGGAACACTCACATAAAGGGTTTTATTTTTGACAAATTCCATTTTTACTAAGCTAGCATATCTTCCGAAAAATTTTTTCCAATGTTTCTCCAAGTATTCTTCGATTTTTCTATCTGCACTTTCCTCACCAAAAAGCAATTCCAAAACCTTCTCTTTTTCTTTTCTTGTTAACCTTCTTGGTTTGAATTCCGTGTATAAATGGTCAATATTCATTCATGACCACTCCGTTTTGAATCTCAAATACCTTTCCTTTTTGTCCCTTCAATCTTTCTAAGATCGCTATTTCTTCACTAATGGCAGGAATAGTAAAAAATGCTTGTCCTACTTCCCCAATAGATTTAATAAAGTAGGTTCTTCTTTTACTGTCCAATTCTCGAAAAACATCATCAATAAAAAGAATGGGTGGTTTTTTGTATTTTGCGGTTAACAAATCATTTTTTGCTAACTTCATAGAAATCACGCATGTTCGTTTCTGACCCTGACTGAAGGTAAACGAAATATCTTTTCTTTTTCTCTTATCAAGAAATAAAAATTTATCACGATGAACTCCCATCGTCGTTGTTCCCATCTTTAAGTCCTTGTAGCGATTGTTAAGAAATCCTTCTTTGAAAGTCTCAAGATCTGGCTGCTCTAATTCAACAGAAATCTCATCTTTTGAATCAGAAATTTCCGTTATCCTTCTCTCGAAGTATTTTTGAAAATCTCTCAAATAATTTATTCTTTTTTCCATGATTACCAGGGAATAGTTTATCAATCGTTCATCCCAAATATCGAGCTCCTGATAATTCCCTTTTTTTTCTATGATTCTTCGTAAAAGTTCATTTCTTTGTTTGAGGGTTTTTTGATAATCATTTAATACCTTCAAATAATCGCTATCTAAAATTGAAAAAAGATAATCAAAAAAGGTTCTTCTTTTAGGAATAGAGTCAGCATAATCAATATCCTCAGGCAGGAAAAAAACTCCGATAATGTCTGTTATGATTTCTGAGATTTTTTTTACGTTTTTGCCGTTTTTTTTGATTTTTTTCTGGAGTTGTTGGTTTCTCTTTTCAACCCCCACTTCGTATGTTGCTTTTTCACCTTTTGAATTAATAACATCAATCTTGATGTAAAAGTAATTTTCTCCTGTTCGGATTAGATCGAAATCCTTAACTTCTCGAAAGGAACGGTATAACAAAAAATATCCAATCGCTTCTAAAAGATTCGTTTTTCCTGCGGCATTCTCTCCGACGAAGAAATTCAAAGATGGAGAGAATCCAAGATTTTCTTTCTGATAATTTCGAAAGTTCTCAACTACTAAGCTTTCTATAATCACATTTATTCATGGATTTTCATAGGCATTACAATGCACAAAAAGTTTTCATCATTTGGATCATGAAAGAGGACTGGAGACTCTGGGTTTTTGAACGACATCACTACATGATTTGATGTCAATGCTTCTAAAACATCCAAAAGATAATTCGAGTTAAAACCAATAGCCATATTGGGTCCATCGTAATT
Organism: Leptospiraceae bacterium; assembly: GCA_025059995.1. Classification (NCBI taxonomy): domain Bacteria; kingdom Pseudomonadati; phylum Spirochaetota; class Leptospiria; order Leptospirales; family Leptospiraceae; species Leptospiraceae bacterium. The sequence goes on along the minus strand of JANXCF010000001.1, from coordinate 172,526 downwards.
ACACTCTATTCCATCTTCGACTTTTCCCAATTCTGGCGTTGATGATACCACCATGAGGATATTCGGGCTAAAATGCAATTGAACTTGCTTATTGGGCTCTGGTGCAAATACCATAGCTTGGCGTATTGCGTTTATAAAATCTTCCCTGTAAATTTCAGCTCTGTGAGGTAAATCAGTCGGTATTACATAGGTATAATCAGGAAAATTTCCTTCAATCAGTTTTGTGGAAAAATATATATCTCCGGATTTTATATAAACTTGATTTTCGTTTGGGTTATGAGCAATTTGGATTTCTTCAGAATCAGCAAGTAGTCGTTTGATTTCTTTTACAGATTTTAAAGGAATAATCATGGTTCTGCCATTCAAAAAGTTTTCTTCTTTTCTTTTGATGAGGGCTAACCTTCTTCCATCTGTTGCAACAAAGTGTAAAAGGTCTTCACGAAACTCCACAAAAATCCCGTTAAAAACAATCCTTGCATCATCTACAGCTGAAGCATAGAAAACTTTGTTGATCATTTCTTGAACCATCACTGAACTCATAGAATGAAATTCCAGTTTGTTCACTTGAAAAGGGATAGGAAACTCATCTGAAGGCATACCCATGATTTCGATATGAGTTTTGTATTTCCTTTCTTGCTCAGGATTTCCGTTTTGAACAACCACTTTTTCACCAACAGACATAAATTTCATGGTATCATAACGAAATCCTTTGACAAGTTCTGTGAGTTTCTTTCCAGGTAGCAAAATACTTCCCTTCTTGGAAACCAAAGCTGGAACACGGTTTCTCAAAGACTTTTCTAGATCGGTTGCTGTGATAGAAATGTAATTGTCTTCCGCCTCCAATAGGACGTTTCCTACAATTGAACTAATTTCTTTGGACGAAGTAATGGTAGTGACAGTACTAAGACATTCCAAAAATTCATCTCTTCTTATAACGAATTCCATTTTCCACCTCTCTTTTATAACTATTATATCTTATGTATTTTTAATTTGTCGTTTTGTTACGGATGAAATTGTGAAATTCCATAATTTGTATTTAAAAAGTCGGTATTTTTCCCAAAGAGAATATCAAAAATTTAAACGGAACTAAGTCAATCGAATTGTGATTTTTATGTGAAAAACTAAATCGAAGATTTCACACTCTTTGTGAGTGTGAGTAAAGATTTTCACATTTCAATACAAGTCATTCACATGATTTTCACACTTCTAACAAGTAATGATTTGACTAAGAGAATATAAAAAAAAGTTTGATTAGTTGTATAAAATATATAGAATAATATCAGAACATTTTTCTACTTAAAGGAGTTATTCAATGAAGCGAACGTATCAACCCTCGAGGGTATCACGACTAAGAACTCATGGTTTTCGAAAAAGGATGTCCACAAAAGATGGAAGAAAAGTATTATCGAGAAGAAGAAAAAAAGGAAGGTGGAAACTTACCGTCTCCGACGAAGTTTTCAGAAAATAAAAAAGAATTTATCGTAAAAAAAAAGAATGAAATATCAAAAATATTTGAAGAAGGGAAAGTATACTACACGAAAGATTTAAAACTCTATGTCTTAAAAAATAATGTAGGACATCTTCGATATGTGGGATGTGTTTCAAAGAAATATGGAAAAAGTCATGAAAGAAATCGCTACCGTAGGCTCATTAGAGAATCCATGAGGAAGATTATAAAAAAATCACACATTAGAAATCTCGAATACGATGTTGCTATCTTACCAAAAAGTGATTGCTTTAAAGATAAAAACTATAAAAACAAAGAATCCAAGGATCAATTAGAAAAGTTTTTTTTGTATTTAGTGAGAATGAGTCAGTGAGGTTCATTTATGGAAGATAAACAAAATTCTCAAAATCAAATGTCTTCTTTGGTGCCAATCCTCATTTTAGGGATAACCACCATCATATTGTTTCAGTTTCTTGATTTTTCTCAAAGAACTCCATCAGAATCAAAACTAACTACTCCACAAAAAGAAACGAATATAACGAGGATTGATTTTTCCTTTCAAAATCAAAACTTACAAATACAAGAATACATAATAGAAAACGATAGAAATGTTTTCGTTCTATCTAGCAAAGGAGGAAGAGTCGAAAGAGTTTATCTCAAGAGTTCAGAAAGTGTAAACATACCCAAAGTAATCATAGAACAATCTCAGGACCCCTTAGAGAAGCAATACAACGCCTTAGAAATCACACGCCGAAAAGGGATGGACTTTCAGCTACATTTATACAAAAACCAGCTGGGAAATCCAATCCTAAACGAAGCAATCTTTAATACAGAAGTTCAAAATGTTGACGAAAAAATCACCCAGATTCTATTTTCTAAGGATATTGCTTTTAAGGATTATAAGTTTACCCTATACAAAATCTATCGATTTCTAAAAGAAGAAAACTTTTTTCATCAGATTGTGATCTTGCAAAACCAAACGGATCGAGATTTTGTTTTGAATGGGGATTTGTTTTATAAACCCATCTCGGCATTGGGACCAAATCCAGAAGATGTGGAGAGTGGAAGAGAATTAGCGATGTTTGGAAGGTTCTACCACTACAATGGGAGTTTGAATACGTTGTTTGGTTTTTCACCAGATACTGGGTTTTTTGGCTGCTTTTCACCTCCACCAGGAAAGTTTGAAGTTCACACACAAAATCCGGATACGCTTCGGTATGTCGGCGTGAATAGTAGATATTTCATCTCTTATGCGCAGTTTTTGGAAACCAATGAGAAATTACATCTACCAGATGGAGTCATCATTGAGAATTACCCACCACTGGATGGAAGTTCAACATTTAGCGTAGTTTTTAGCGATTTTAGTTTGGGGAAAAAAGAACCTGAAGAATTGAGAATTCTAAAGGCATTCAGAGAAGGGATTATAGATAAAGCAGGGGGTTATGTTGAATTAGTAAGAAGTGATCAAAAACGAAAAGATGTTTTGATTATTGATCAGATTGTCTATACGGGATTGAGGAGTGACGAAGAACATCGATTTTTTTCTCAGGAGTTAGCAAGAAGAGAATTTGGATTAGAAAATGTAGAAAATAGTGTTCGTGATGTGATTTATACATCGGGATTTTTGGCTCTTTTTTCGAAACTGCGTGATGGGATTGTTCTGATGATGAGGTTTATCAACAAGTATGTAAATAACTATGGGGTTACAATCATCATTTTGGCGCTATTTTTTAAGCTTGTTACGTATCCCTTGAATCAGGTTCAAGCCAAGACGATGAAGAAAATCCATGAACTCAAACCTGAGTTAGATCGAATCAATGAGCGGTATCAGGATCCGGCAGAAAGGCAAAAGAAAATCATGGATCTTTACAAAAAACACAAAATCAATCCAGCTATGGGGTGTTTACCAATCTTGATACAAATCCCTATATTTATAGCTTTGTATAGTGCATTTGCAGAGTCAATAGAACTTTGGAAGAGCCCATTTATTTGGTGGATGAAGGATTTGTCACAACCTGATACTGTTTATGTCATTAAAGACCTCATCATAATGAAAAACTTTCATGTCAATATCTTGCCATTGTTGATGGTGGGTTCGCAAATCATTCAGCAAAAGATGACGATGGTTTCATCAGACCCACAACAAAAATTTTTACTATACTTTATGCCAATTTTGATGTTATTTTTCTTCTGGGGTTTGCCAAGTGGCGTTACATTGTATTGGACTGTTCAAAACATTATATCAATTATTTGGCAACTAATCGTAGAAAAATTTTCCAAGTCTGCATGATGAAGCTAAAAATTAACCATCACTTCAAAATCAAAAAAACGTTTTTTGTAGGAGTGATATATGTTGAATATTCTCGAGATCGAAGCAAAAACAAAAATAGAAGCTATCGAAAGAGCAAAGAAGATTTTAGATTATTATGATGAGAAAAAATTAGACATAGAAATTGATGGGGGGATTTTAAACATCATATCCAAAAAGCCTGTCTCATTAAAAGTAAGATACTCCAAAAATTTACCTGATTCTGTGATCATACGTGGAGTGACTTTTACATCGTTTTATAAACTGGGGGTTGATGTTGAAATTGAGTATGTCCGTGAGACATCAGAAAATTTTGTGATTTCTTTAATTTCAGAAGAATCAAGCTTTATCATAGGTAAGCAAGGTAAAAACTTAGACGCTTTTCAGTTTCTGATAAATTTGAACTTGAGTAAACTTCTTAGTAAGAACAAGCGGGTATTGGTAGATATTAATCAATATCGAGAAAAACGAAAGGCTTACTTACAAAGACTAGCAAGATCCATCGCAAATCGAGTGATTCAAACAGGTAAATCCTATTTAATGACACCTCTAAGTCCTTATGAGAGAAGAATCATTCATGTGGAGCTAGAGAAAGATAAACGAGTGACCACAGAGTCAGAAGGAAACGGTCTTTATAAAAGAGTAAGAGTTTTTAAAATTGGCTCTTTAGAGTATAAAAAACGATACATGGAAGAATTCGATGATGAATAAAGATGCTCATGGTTAATGAATTACATCAATGATGATACAATCATTGCTCTCTCTTCCTCTCCTGGAAGAGGCGCAATCTCAGTTGTAAGAATTAGTGGAAAAAATACGCTCACAATTTTAGAAAATATCACTAGTAAAAGCAGTCAAGATTATATTCCCTTCAAAAAAGAAGAAATAGAAAAAAGACCAAGGCATTTAATGCGGGCTTTCTTTTTTATCGAAGGAAATATTATTGATGATGGTTTATTTGCTTTTTTTCCATTGCCGAATTCGTATACGGGAGAAGATGTTGCAGAAATATATCTTCATGGAAATCCTTTGATTTCTCGAAGGCTCATTCAATTTGTATCGAAGAAGGGATTGGCTCGCCCAGCTCTGCAGGGAGAGTTTACAAGAAGAGCATTTCTAAATGGGAAGATGGATCTTACCAAAGCGGAATCTATACAAAGACTGATTTCTGCGAAATCAGAATATGAGCTGCAAGCGGCAAGAAGAGTTTACTTTGGGGATTTGTATAGGATCATAAATCGAATCCGTTCTGAGATCATTCTTTTGAAGGCTCAAGTAGAAGCAGAAATTGATTTTTCAGACCAAGACATAGACTATTCAGAAAAACAGCAGCTGATTGAAAAAACCAAAGCCATCATACGACAAATAGATGAGGTTCTGAAAAGAAGTTCACATGCGACTAAAGTTTCACAAGGATTTCAAATCGCTTTGGTAGGGAAAACAAATGCGGGAAAATCATCTTTGATGAATAAAATCTTGGGATGGGAAAGATCCATTGTTTCAGAAGTCGAAGGAACAACTCGAGATTATGTATCCGAAGAAATAGAAATTGCAGGGGTGAACGTTCGCTTGGTGGATACGGCGGGACTTCGAAAAACATCAGATGTAATAGAACGGGAAGGAATCAAAAGAGCAAAAGAAATCATGGAAAAAAGTCAACTCATACTTCATATCATTGATGGTTCTATAGAGATGTATGAGTTTTTACCAGAATTTTTGGAATTTTTAGAGTCAAATAAAGATAAGTATTCGAAGAAGATTTTGTATGTGATTAACAAAAAAGATATATTACATCCGAATGCATGGAGTTATGAGAAAATCAAAGAATTTTCTCAAACTGAACCCGTAGTGATGTATGTTTCTTGCAAAACAGGAGAGGGTCTCAATGATTTATTCAATCAGTTAGAAAACGCGATAAAAGAGGAATTTCAGATACAGGATCCTTTCTTGTTGGAGGAAAGACAAATTTATCATTTTAATAGAATAAGAAATTCTTTGGATAATGTGATACACCTATGGGAAGAACATACACCAGATGAAATCGTTGCTATAGAAATTCAAAACGCTATAGACAACATTGCAGAACTCACAGGGGAAATCACAACGGAAGAAGTTCTAGGGAAGATCTTTTCGATGTTTTGCATTGGTAAATAATTAGAAAATGAATGCAAAAAAGTAGTTGACGCATATTTTTAAAGTGAATACATAAAAAGCCATGAATAGGCTGTTTATTTTTGTTTTTCTGATTCCTTTGTGGTTTTCTTTTTGTAAAAACGCGGTGAGTTCTACTGCTGATCAACCAAATAAAAGCTATGAGTTGTTGTTTTTATTGAACCAAAAATTTATCGATTCTTTCTATTGGGAAGGATTGATGGATATCTCTGCTTGTACAACAACTCCTGAAAACCTTTTGGGTTGCAATTTGTATCGAGAAAACTACAAAAACTTTCTAAGAAGTAGAACGAAAAATTTGTTCGTATATGCAGATACAATACAAAAAACTGGTAATTTACAATTTGAAATAGCACATCCTCAAAAGCTAGATTTCATTAAATATGAGATTCCGGTCTCTGTTGACGTAGAAATCGGACCAGAAACGGGAAGTGGTGTTGCGAGAATTTTGGTGCTAAAGAATACCAACCCTATTTCACAAGACGGTATATCATTAATATTAAATGAATTTCGAGCAGATGTCTTAGAAGACGGACTTCGAGGAAGTTTAAAAGTAAATCTAAAGGATCAGGAAAATCTTAACTTGAATTTAACATTTTCATTCAACATAAAGAAAAGATTATAGGGGGTGAGACCATGAGATCGTTAAAATACTTCATTTGGGTTGCAGCCTTTATCTTGTTTACAAGTGGGATTTTCCCTCAATCAGGAAATGAATTAAGAGGTTTGAAGTTTACAGGTATTCCTCTAATTAGCTTCAGCACGGATGATGGCGTTGGGTATGGTGTGAGGATTTACGGAACTTTTTATGAACAAGGTTTTGCTCCTTTCAAATATCAAGCTTATGGACAGTTTTATAAAACTACAAAAGGTTTCGAGTACCATGAGTTTTCTTTGGATAGTTTAAAGTTTTTAGGTTCACCCTTTCGAATTCGCATGAATATAGGTTTGGAAAGATACTTAAATGCGCAGTTCTATGGGTATAGCAACTATCAGGATTTGCCAAGACAAATCAAAATAAAATCTGGTGAACTCCCCATCAACGAGAACATACAACCAACACCGGTTTTATACGAAATAAACGAAAACTTTAAGCTAAACACTAACTATGTAAACAGCAATAACTTATTTGATCAGAACAACTATAACAAAAGCCAAAAAGAATTAAAGGAATCTCAAGATAAATACTTTAACTACGATAGTATCAAACCATTTTTTACAATCACATCTGAGGATTTTATTGGTGATACAAATTTCAAATGGTTTGTAGGTGTGCGTTTACAACGTTATCGGATACAATCCTACTATGGGGACATTGATAAGGGACAAACCTATCCAAATATAAAAACCTTGATTGATCATGTAAAACCAGTAGGCTACGATGCTACGGAAAAACCAAGATTTGTAAACACAATTCGCTTAGCATTTGCTTATGACTCACGCCCTCGAATTCGTGAGTTGAATCCTAATGATGGTATTTTCACGGATATCCACTATGAAGGGTCAGGAAGAACCTTAGGCTCAAATTATACCTTTAGCCGATATACTTTCACTTTCCGACAATACATAGAAGTTCTCTCTTCTTTGTTCAATCCAAGAAATGAGGAGTTGGTTTTCGGATATAGAGTTCAAGTTCAGAAAACGGATGGGAATGTTCCATTTTTTGAAGCTGGAAGGATATATACAATGCGAGAGAGTGCATTAGGCTTAGGTGGTAATAGTGGCATTCGAGGTTATCCCGCAAATCAGTTCGTGGACAGAGTGATGGGGGTTTTCAACACAGAGTTGCGTTGGACAGCTTTTCGTGTGAGAGCTCTTGGTGGAATTGATTTTGTCATCCTTGCGTATTATGATGTGGGAAGGGTTGCACCATCATTCGAAGAATTCGCCTTTAAAGATTTCCATCGAGCAGCGGGTGGAGGTATTCGAATCGTATGGCAGATGAACACCATTATCAATATTAGCTATGGGAGGTCCAGATACGAAGCCAATGGAAACTTTTCCTTCAACCACATGTTTTAATATGATATGAAGTTTTCTCTTTTTTTATTTGTAGGAGTTCTTATTTCTGAAATTTTATATTCTCAAAATTTAACTTCTGAGTCTTTAAAACGAGCAATCAAAGTTTTACATAAAAAAGAGGGAGTTTATTTATATGAGTATAAAGAAACCTTAGATTCGATTGATCCTTATAAGGACTATATAAAAAAGTATAAAATCACAAAAAAAAGTGTCATTGAAAGATTAACCCAATTAGTGATAGATAATCAAAATTACCAACCTGATTTCAAAGCGAGATGCCTTCCCGTTTGGGAATACGGACTGGAGTTTCGACGTGAAAATGAGAGCAAATTTTTTCTTCTTTCATTTCGCTGTAGAACCCTGATGGATGTGCATGCTCGAACCTACAAAGATTTTACTCCCCAGTTCGTAGAATTTTATAAAATCATCAAATATGAACTTGATGAGAATGCTTTATTTCTTTTGGATCAGAAGTAAGGGCTTTTATCGTTTTTTTGATTCTAATCTAAGATTGATATTTTTTTCATTTGTTCTGACATATTCTCTTCATTCCAATACCATTGCTGTTGTTCCATCTGAGTTTCCGAAAGAAGAATACGTATTGAGGTTTGGAAGGGATTTGATCTCAATCTTGAAGACAAGAAAAGTCTACCAATTAGTGGAAAAAGAAAAGTTAGAAGAAATTTATCAAGAATTACAAAAGAGCCAAAGTGGATTGGTTCAACAAGAAGAAGCTCCAAAGTTAGGTTATTTAAAATCCATCCATTATTTTGTTTTTTATGACATCTCGAGGAATGAAGGAGCTTTGTTTTCGGCGAACTTTCGGATTGTTCTCACAGAAACAGGGTCGATTATCGGAGCTTCTCGTGAAAAAGGAGACTACGAAACTGTCTTAGAAAAACTAAGTCAAAGACTGATGAATCAGTTGGATATTTACTTGAATATTCAAAATCCAGAGAAACCATACACGGTGTTACTACAACTGGATAAACCCATTCCCGTATACAAAGTAGGAGAAAAGCTAAAGATCAGATTCAAAGTAATTTCTCATAAACAAAATCCCCCGAGAAAAGTTTACATCCAATTGTTTTCGATTGATGCAAAAGGAACAATGAGCATGATCTATCCAAATAAATACTCAGGCTTCGAGCCAATAGAATTGAACAAAGAGTATACATTCCCATCTCATGATGATGATTTTGAGTGGGAGCTCGAGCCACCGACTGGTACGGAATTCATTCAAGCATTTGTTTCAGAAGAACCTAAAGATGTGTTTGGTACTCTCGAAGTTTCAAAGCGGGAATTGTTTCCCACATCAAAATATAATGGCAATTCTCTCATGATGACACGGGGAATTAAAGTTCAATTGAACAAAGAAAAATACAAAAACTGGGCAGCTATGAGAATTGCTTATGAACTCGTGGAGTAAACGGGAAGTTCTGAAGATTGGCATTGCACAATATGAAATCAACCCTCAAAATCCTGAGTATAACTTGAGTAAAATAGAAGCCTTTTTAAAGGAAGCTCAGAAAGACATATTGATTTTACCCGAGATGGGAATCACTGGATACTGGTTAGAGAAAATAAAAGAGTATCTAAAAGAAGTGCCTCATTATATTGAAGTGCTAAAAAAGTATTCTTTAAAATACTCTACTTCTATCTGCACAACACTTCCCTATAAGGAAGGTGAAAGTGTTTATAATCGTCTTTTTTTTATAACTCCCGATGGCTTTTATCATTATGATAAGCACTACTTGATTGATTGGGGTGGATTTCATGAAGGAAGTTTTTTTCAGCATGGCAAAGGTTATTTGGTGACTTCCTATTTTGGTTGGATTGTTGGTTTTGCTGTTTGTTATGATCTTCGCTTCCCCGAGCATTTTTATTACATGAATCAATATTCCTATGATAACTATCAACGGTTCATGCACTTGATACTTCTTCCTTCTCAGTGGCCATCCCAAAGACGAGAACATTTTCTCACTTTATCAAAAGCAAGAGCTATCGAGAATCAAGCCTATTTCGTAGCAGTAAATAACATTGGCAATTTGAAAGAATTATCATTCTCTGGAGACAGTAGGATTTATGATCCAAATGGGAATGAAATTTTATGTTTGAACTCAGAAGAGGGAGTCTTCGTCCAAGAATTGAGTCTTGAATTAGTAAAAGAAATCCAGACCCAACGTCCTATTCTGAAGGATCGATATAAAATATATTTACATCAATAAAGTCCAAAGATAATGTGTGAGTATGAAATACAAAGTAGAAATTTCAAAAGAAATTCAAGATATTGTTCCTGTTTTTTTAGAAGAATTCGATAAAAATGTGAAATTATTAGAACAAGCCATTGATTCGCAGGATTATGAGACAATACGTTCTATAACCCACAAAATCAAAGGGAGTGCAGGAGGATATGGGTTTCACCAGATTTCAGAATACTCAAAAGTAATCGAGAACTTGGCTAAAAACAGAAGTCCGATTGAGCAAATCCAAAATCAATTCAAAAAAATGATAGATTATTACCACAATATGGAAATCATTTACACAAATAAGCCTTTGACGTAAGGTGATAAATCACAAATGAGTTTGGCAAATGGAACATAATTTCACATTTTTTGTTTTGGTGAATATTTTCCATCTTGTGTTTATCATATTTTATCTTATCTATTACGGTAATATAAAACCCATTCTCGAGTTTATTCAATCATTTTTAATGGGTGTTCTGGGGGGATTATTCATTTTGTTATTAGCTCCGTTGATAGTTCCTCTTTTGGATACTAATATTGATTTTTTCGATATCTTTTTGAAGGCAGCTCTTATCGAAAAGTTTGTATCATTTTTAATGATTTACTTCTTGGTTTTTTCTTTCAACAGAGAAGCTGATTTGAATAAGATTTTAATTGCAGGAGTTCAATATGCAGCTGGCTTTGCTTTTTTAGAAAATGTAATATATCAACTCCAATTTGACTCAAGGATGATATACCTACGCTTGATCTCTTCGGTTCCAATGCATTTATCAACTTGTGGTATTCAAGCTTATTTCATTGGACTTTCGATCTTCTACAGCTTGAGGAAATTTCGATTCTTAAATGCGTTTTTGGGGTTATTGATTCCTGTTTTTTTACATTCTGTCTATGATTATTTAACCTTGTCAAGCGAGAATACCCAGAGTTTGATTGGTCCTTCGATTGTTTTAAGTATTTTTATCTTTGAAGTTTTATATTCAAAAATTCAAACTTATCCAAAGAAAGAGCAACTACAAAAAGAAGATTTGTCTTTGGAAGACTGGATTACTTTACAAGTCCAAAAAGGGCATTTAAAGTGGATACTTTATTCGTCAGGAACAAGAAATCTACCGAAAATTTCATTTTTTCGATTTGATAAAGATTATGTAAAACTAACAATTGCGATACTAATGTTGATATTCCCCCTGATTTATTTGACAGAGCCTGAGATTTACTATCGAATTTTTAAGACTCCATCCCAACTACAATTCACGTTGTTTTTTATCATGCCTATTTCATTCTTCTTCATTTTCCTGATTTTGGGGAGTGTTAACCCTGAGTACTTTAAGAACAAAAAGATAAGAATTCCCGTGGTCTTAGATGTAGATATTTTATTGAAAAACAAAAACACAACTACTGGAATCAGCTATGAGCTAAAACCCTACTCGACTTTTATTCACCTCGAAGAAGAACTGAAACATGGAGAAGAAATTATTTTAATTTTTAGTTATAAAAAGAATACCTCTTATCCAATAAAAGCTATAGTTAAAAAATACATACCAAACTTTCATAAAGAATATCCCTCTGGAATTATAGTTTCCTTAGCTGAAATGAGGGAAGACTTTGGACAGTTCTATTACAATTATCTTTTGTATCGAATCGTGAAGGGTTTTGTATTTTTATTGAATCTACCTGGAAGTGAAAGGATACGTTCTTTGTTTGTGCGTCCTTTGACGGTGATGCAGAATGAGAGATTCTACAAAAAAGGAGAAGTCATATTCAGAGAAGGAGATACAGGAAAACACTTTTACTTAATCAAGAAGGGAAGAGTTGCTTTTTATAAAGAATCTGATGATAATAAAAGACATAAAATTTCTGAGCTCGGTGTGGGTGATATTTTTGGAGAAATGGCATTGGTTTCTGACAAACCAAGATCCGCAACAGCGGAATGTGTAGAAGACACAATCCTTGCAGTAGCTCATAAAGATCACTTAGAGGCATTACTTCAAGCAAATCCTGAGTTTGTAATGAAAGTAATCCAAAACCTCATTCAGATAATCCACAAGAAAGAAGCGCTTTTAGAAGAATATAGAAAATACAATGAATTGTATATAAAAACTTTGGAAGAAGTTCAAGGCAAAGGAAAGAAGAAAGATTAAAAATTAGTATCATCCTTGTCTTTCTTGATTGTAATGATACCTTCGTTATCTAGTTCTTTTGCTTTTTGTAAAATCAGGTTTCGTGCTTCATGGATTCTCTTTAAAGGAACATTCGATGAAGTATCAAGTTCAAATATCACATCTGATGCTTTATTCTGAGATAGTGAATTTAAAAAGATTCGCTTGAAGTGTTCAGGCATTCCTAAAAGAGCTGTTGCTATGATTTTTGCATCAAATTTCGAAAGTAAAATTCGGAGTTCTTCGAAATCTAAAAATTCCAATTCTTCAAATGTATATAGTTTGGACTTGATTTTTTCTAAAAGCTCAGGGTCAACTTCCTCTAAGTAGTCCAAAATTTCGTTTTCATATTTGCGATCTAAATGATTTAAAATGGATACTGCAGTTTGAATGCCTTCTAATTCTTCATAGATTTCATTAGATCTTTTTTCTATCTTTTCTTTTAAAGACTCAATGATTTTCTCTAAACTCTCAGGATGAACGTAAGAAGAATGAGCAATCCTCAATATGATTTCTTTTCTTTTATCCGAAGGAAAGAGCTTTAAAATTTGAGCACTAAAATTAGGTCTGAGGAATGATAGCAACGCCGCAACAACCTGAGGGTGTTCGTTCGACAATAAAGAAAAAACAAGTTTTGGATCGTGATTCTCAATGGTTTTGATTTCTTTGTATATGTCTTTGTTTTCTGCTTTTTTTAGGATTTTATCGATTTTACTTTTGTCTGATGGATATACTTTTTCAAGGATTTTTATGGCTTCCTCTTTTCCTGATGTGATGATTGTTTCTTCATTCAAAGATGATAAGAATTCACGAAGGATTTCTTTTTTTTCTTTTTCGGAGATTTTTTTTATGCGTATCATTTCTTCGATGATGAGTTGGATTTCGTTTTCGTTTAATTCTTTTAGAACTCTGGATGCAAGATCAGGACCTAATGCGATCAGAAGTTTTGCTGCTTTTTCTTTCCCTTGAGATTTAAGGGATGATTTTAGGTTATTGTAGACTTTGGGGTTGGTTAAATTTTTTGTATTGTCAACGATAGTGTCAGCTACCGTGAAATCAATTTTTCGTTCTTGGTTTTGCATAAGGATATGTACACACTTCTATGATTTGGTATATCTATTCTATTCTTGTTTCTTGTCTGTTTCAATCACGATTTTGATGGTTTTTTGATTTTCATGATTTGGTATGGTTCGGTAAACCTCCCAGTAATAAAGTAAGGATTCTTGACTTTTTCGCTTAGCTAATTCTGTCTTTAAGATTTTGTTTTCCCTCAAGAGCTCTTTGTGTTCAAGTTGCAATAAATACAATTCCCGATCAAGGATTATACTTTCAATCTTTTTACGAAAAACTAAAATGCTAAATGCAAAAATGGCAAAAAACAAACCAAAAATCTTTATTAGCTGTTTGTATTTTTCCATTGTAGAGCTCGCAGTTTCGCACTCCTTGATGCTGGATTGATTTTTACTTCATCATTTTTAGGAGTCAAGGGTTTTTTAGTTAAAATTACATGTCCTTTGGCTTGGTAGTTTTTAAAATATGTTTTTATCAACCTGTCTTCCAACGAGTGAAAGCTGATGAAGATAGCAATTGCCCGATGATCCAAAACGTCAGGAAGGATTTTGAGTAATTCTTCTAATTCTTGAAGTTCCTGGTTTGCATAGATTCTGAGAGCTTGGAAAACTCTTTGAACAACCTTTGGTTGAATGCGTGTTCGATATTTTTTGTAGTAAACTTTGATGATTATTTCTTTTAGCTGAGATGAACTTTCGATAGGACGATTTCGTATGATTTCTTTTGCAATGATTTTAGAGAATTTTTCTTCGCCATACTGCAAAAAAATCTTTGAAAGAGCGTTTTCTTCGAACGTGTTCAAAATTTCTTTTACATCCATGCTTTCGGGATCCAATCTCATATCGAGAAGCCCATCATCAAAAGAAAACCCCCATGAATTTTTAAGATGATACATAGAAATACCCAAATCACAAAGAAGAAAATTGATCTTCTTGCCAAAGTGCTTTAGTATTTCTCTTATGTTTGAAAAACGTTGATTTACTAAATAGATTTTGTTCTTGGAAATTTTGTTTGAAGGAACTGTCAGAATTTCGTTTGGAATAAGAAGACGGTCGAAATTTTCTTTAGCTTTATTTATCATCCTTTCATCTCTATCGAAACCAACATGATATTCAAAAGGATAGTGTTGATGAATGATATAGCTGTGAGCTCCTCCTCCAATGGTTGCATCAACAAACAATGTTCGATTGGAAAGCAAGCTCGCGAAATCACAAACCTCACGATAAAGCACAGGAAAATGAAAAAAATCAGACTTTACTTCTTCGAGGGTGGGTAAGGTTTTCATCATCCGAATCCGAAAGATCCAAGATCTTCTTGTAATTAGCTACGAAAATTTCATAAGGAACACGCTTTAGAGGAGAATTTTTCAGATTTTCCCATTCTTCTTTTGTTGGGATTGAGGTTATGATTTTTTTGACTTCTTCTCGTAAAAAGAAATCTTTTTCATTTGTTTCTTTCGTTTCTACGCTTTTTTTGCGATTGTGGGGGCAAACTTCTTGACAAATATCGCATCCAAAAATCCAGCCACGACTTTTCTTGGCAATGTGATCAGGAATGACTTCTCTACTTTCAATATTCCAGTATGAAATACACTTTGATACATCCAGTTTATATGGTTCCAAAGCTTGAGTAGGACAAGAAAGGATGCATAATTTACAATTCAAACAAAAATCAGGAATTTCTTTGCTTTCTTCGTAAATAGTCAAATCTTTATCTAAAAAAATGCAACTGATGAAAAAAAACGATCCGTAGTTAGGATGAATGATGTTGGTGTTTTTCCCCTGCCAGCCTATCCCAGCATGTATTGCTAACAATTTCTCTGGCACAGGAGCGGAATCAATCGTTATTCTCGTTTGTATGTCATCAAAGAGCTCTTTTATCTTTGATTCTAGTTTTTTAAGTTTTTTTTTCAACACCTTGTGATAATCCTTGCCAATTGCGTATCGAGAAATTTTTACTTTTTGGTTTTGAATTTGATTATAGGTTTTATTTTTGTAAATATGTCCTAAAACAATCACGCTTTGGCTATGAGGCAAAATTTCTTGAGGGTTCAAACGAATCTGCTTTGTTTTTTCAAACCACGTCATGTTGAGATAGTGTTTGTTTTCAATAAAGGATTTTAGATTCTGATATTCCAGTTCGTTTAGATTAGGTCTTGTGATGCCAAACAAGTCAAACCCTAATTCTTTTGCATATTCCCTTAAGGTTTGGATTTTCCTTTGGAGAAGGGAGCTCACTTTAATGATTGGAATGGGAATAGAAGTAATGAAAAATTCCTAATAAAATTAAAATGATGCCGCTAATTTTTTTCTCATAGATTTGTAGAAATTTAGGGTAATATTTCAACAATCCCATATAACTAACGAATGAAAAAGTCAACATTGAGATTAACGTAAGGGCAGAATAAATGATAGCGATCAATATGGCACTTTCAAATCCAAATCTACCCGCAGAAAAAAAAATTGCCTCAATTTCCAAGCAGGGAGAGAAAAACATTGCCAAGTAAATTAAAAAAAGGCTTATAGCAAGCGACCTGTTCTTTTGGATATTTTCTTCCGTATTTATCTCTTGATGGAGTGAATCATGTTTTATAGTGAGGTAAATCATTCCTAAAAGAATCAAAAAAAAAGAAGGAAGCAATCTTTCTAAATACTCAACTTGTGAGCTATGGTAACCTAAATAACTCAAAAAAAATCCTAAAAGAGAAGTGCTGAAGCTGTGAAAAAAGGAACCTAAGCTTACAATTAGGATGAACCGCTTATAATTGAGATTGGCGTTTTTAGAAAGAACAACAAAAGGAAGCCAATGATTGGGAATACTACCATGAAGTAAACTCAGTGTTATCGTAGCAATGATTAAATCATGCATAAAAAGGCTATTATGTATGGAGCTTAAAGTTGGAAATAATTTTCCTTAATTCAATCGCTAATGCGTTTAGGTTCTGGGTTTGTTTTGCTACAGCTACCATGGCGTTCGATGTTTCTTTGGTGGAATTATCGACATCTCTTGCACTGTGTGATGTCTTTTGAATGATTTCTTTTAATTCTTTTAAATTTTGGATTACATCTTGTGATTCTATAACTTCTTTTTGAGCAATTTCTTTAATGATCTTTAATTCTTCTGCAATATTATTTGCTGATAAAATGAGCTTTTCGAAATATTGATATACTATTTCAGTGGTGCTCTTTCCCTGAGATACTAATTCAAACTGGGATGAAGTGCTTTCAACACTCTTTTTTGAAAAATCAATAATTTGATTGATGATTTGAGTAATTTCTTTTGCTTGTTTGCTTGATTGATCTGCTAACTTCGAGATTTCATCTGCAACTACTGCAAAACCTTTTCCGTATTCACCAGCCCTTGCTGCCTCAATGGAGGCATTTAAGGAAAGTAGTGTGATTTGACTTGTAATTCCATTGATGGTTGATGTAATGTTATTTATTTTTTTCGAAAGTTCATTGAGTTGTTTGATGGAATTCATGATTGTCTCTGCACCGTGATAAATTTTATCTGTGATTTCGTTTAGTGATTTCATTTTTTCTTTCCCAGTTGTAGAGATTTGGTATGTATCTTGAGCGATTATGTATGATTTTTCTGCCTGTTTTTTTGCGTTTTCTAATAGTTGAGCAAAAGAAAATAACTTTTGATTAACAAACTCAGTAAATTCTGTTCCTTTTTTCAAATCTTTGGAAACCTCACTGATAGTCTTTGAAATTTCTGACGATGCCGCACTCACTTCTTCTGATGAAGACGCAAGTTCGTTAGCTGTTTTCAAAATTTCTTCAGAGACTTTTTTGATCATAGAAACTAACTGTTCTTGGCTCTGAACCATTTTATTGAATGCTTGAGCCATTTCTCCTATTTCATCTTTGCTAAGAATTTTGACTTCAGTGGTGAGGTCCCCACCTGCCAAACTCTTGGTCGCAGTGTGAACAGCATTGACGGGTATCAAAAGTAACTTTGTAGCTGGTATAGCAATAAAAATTCCTAGAATTACGAATCCAACTGTCATACTTAGAATGATTAAAACCATATGAATTAACGGCTTTTGAACAAGATTTTGATAGTTCATTCCTACACGAATAAATCCAACTTTACCAATCGGAGTCATTAGAGGAATCACGTATTCTTTTGTATAAAGATCACCTTGAGAGCTATAATAGTTTTGGAAAAATTCTTTTTCAGCATAAAAAGCTCTGGTGCTATTTTGGTCATTAAATTTTAGTCCCACATAATGATAATTACTATGAACAACTGCTTGACCATTCCGATCCTGAATGATTATGTATCGAATAGCTGGGTCTTTGGAAAGTTCTTCAGCTGTCTTTTGTAGCCGAAAAAAATCATTTTTTACTAAAGACTCGGCTGCAAATTTTTCTATGGCTTTGCCGATTTCTATGGCACGCTTTTCTATGTTTTGTTCAAAAATAAAGTAGAAATAAACTAGTACGAATGCGCCAGTAGTAACAATTGCACCAAATTCTAAAAAGGCGATTAGGATAACGAGTTTCTTTAATAATGAAATAGGAAAACTAAGAAACTTTTCCCATAAATATTGATATAATCTTTTAATTTCATTCATTTTTCCCCTCTTCCTTATAGGTTTTTAAATTCTGATTCACTAGTTTTTCGAAATCCTATGAGTTGTGGATGTATGGATTGTAGTATTTCTTTGTGTTGGTTTTCATTCAGATTTAAAAACGCATCTATCAGTTTTTGTTGGAGTTCTGGAGGTAAGTCTTTTTGAATTATTATCGGATAATGTTCGAATTCTTCGGATTCGTAAAGAACTTTTAGTCCAATCGCAGTAATCTTAAATTTTTCAAATGCCAAAACATCTACCCATCCCAAATCAAAATTCCCTGAAAGAATGCCCTGAATAGTGTTTTCGAAGTTTGACGAAAAGGCTATGTCTTTGAATTTCTCGGGATCAATGTCAAGATTTTTTAGAATTCTAAGAGGAATTATGTATCCAAATGTAGAATCAGGATTGTCAAATGAAAGAACAATTTTTTCCTGATTTGCTTTTATTTCAAATATGGATTTTACAGGGTTATCGTTTCGAGCTACAAGTAAGGATTTATTTTTCTGGACATTTTTAAAGACAGGTTTTACGGAAAATATGTAATCATTCGATACATTTCTACTCACGTAAACATAAGGATCGATCATAGCAAGGTGGAGTTTGTTCTTTTCGAGTAGCAAATGTATCTTGTAGTATTGATCCAATGGTTTGAAGATAATCCTTCTTTGAGTTTTTTCAGATAAATGTTTGACTAAAGGATCAAAGTCATATGCAAGTTCTAATGAATTTTTATAGGGAAGAACACTAAAATATAAAACATCTTTTTCTTGAGGAACATTCAAAGGATAGCCATCATAAATAAAAGTAGGTTCAGAGAAGCCTATTTTTTCCCGTTTACAAAAAATTAGTGATTGAAAGATGATGAAAGAAATAAATAAGATTTGGAAAAGAATACGAATTTTGATCTTCATCATCTCTTAAAAATTTTCGGATTTTATAAAAAGTAAATAAAAATTAAGTTTGTTTGTAAAGCTTTTTTAATGGGATTGATAGAAAAAATGGTAAATTCATTAGTGAATGGCAGATTATATATCAAAAGTGGAAAAGATGAACTTTTAAAAAACTTTCATAGCTGGATTTTCTCAGGTGCTGTAGAAAAACTCGAAGCTTTCCATCAAAAATTGCGAAATGGTGAAATCATCGAAATCTATAATAGTTATCATGAATTTCAAGGCTATGCCTTCTATGAAAAACAAGACCAGATTGTTGCAAGGATTTTCTATTTTGGAGGTGAACAAATTCGAGATTTCGACGCCTTTTTTTACGAAAAATTCCAAAAAATCTACGAAAGAAAAAAGAAGCTTTTTCTTGATAGCAACGCTTTTCGTTTTCTTCATTCCGAAAGTGACGGGATTCCGGGAATTGTTTGTGATATTTACCATCATTTAGCGGTTATACAGATAGATTTTTTAGAGTCAAAATACTTGATTGGTTTACTGGTGAATTTCTTGAAAGAACAAAATATTCAATATATCCTTTTGAAGAGAAAAGAAAATATCGAGTGGATAACAGAAGAAATCCCTACCGTTGAGTTTGTAGAAAATGGCCTAAAAATCAAAATTGATTTAGATAAATTTTTAAAAACAGGCTATTTTTTAGATCAGCGATGGAATCGAAGAAAGCTTCAATTCTATGTGAAAGATAAAGTGGTATTGGATGCTTTTTGTTATGTGGGAAGTTTTGGATTACATGCTTTGAAGTATGAAGCAAAAAAAGTGGATTTGGTGGATAGCAAGAACTTAATTTCTATCGTGAAAGAAAATATGTTTCAAAATGGATTTTATTTGGATCAGTTTGAGTTTTTTCGAGAAAATGTATTAGAGTATTTGCAAAGAGTCCCCAAAAATTTGTATGACGTCATCGTACTCGATCCACCTGCTTTTGTAAAAAAGAAAATTCAGTATTCTTCCGGTGTCAGAGGATATTTGAGATTGAATCAATTGGCATTAGAAAAAATCAAAAGTCAAGGATGGATTTTTACTTTTTCTTGCTCACAATTTGTGTCGAAAGAGGATTTAAAGAAAATCATTTTTCTATCTGCAAGAGAAGCAAAAAGAAAAGTTTATATAGTAGAATACTTAACTCAATCTCCAGATCATACCATATCTATTTATCATCCCGAAGGAGAATACTTAAAAGGAATGGTTCTGTATGTGGAAGAATAAAACTTTATTGCTTCTTTTGATCACGATTATTTTTGAGAGTTGTGGTCAAAGAAAACTTCAAATCAGTGATCCTAATTATGATTGGATTGAAATTTCCCATCAAAATTTCGTTCGAAGAGCTGTTCTATATTTTCCTGACAATTACGAAAAAATCAATTTTACTTTGGATCCAAACGTGAGAACCTTCCCTCTCATGATTGGACTGCATGGTGGAGGAGGAGACCATGAAACGTTTTTGTCTCTTTCGAAGGGCAGACTCTTGAAACTCAAAGAAAAATATGGGTTTTTCTTAGTGCTTCCTCTTGGCTACAAAAATCACTGGAATGATGGAAGGAAAGGAAGAATTTCAAAATCGCATACATTCAATATTGACGATGTAGGGTTTTTACTAAAGTTGATTGAGTATTTGAAGAAACATTACCCGATTGATGAAAACAGGATTTTTCTATTTGGGATTTCAAATGGTGGGATGATGGCATTTCGTTTCGCTTGTGAGAGGTCTGAAACAATACGTGGGTTTGCAACAGTGGCAACATCTATGCCAGTAGATTTGATTTCGAATTGTCAATCTTCTATCCGAAAACCATTGAAATTTCTTTTTATTCACGGAACAAAGGATCCGATTGTTCCTTATGAAGGAGGGGAAGTCAAAGTATTTTTTCGAAGTAGAGGGGTAGTTCTTTCCGCAGAAGACACCCTTGATTTTTGGAAAAAAAAGCTTCAATGCAAACCCACAAAGAGCTCATTTTTATCGCAAGCAAAGGTTCAGACGGAAGTACTGGAGTTTGATTGCAAAAAACCTAACTCCATGAAGTTCTATAAAGTTCATCAGGGAGGGCATACATGGCCAGGAGGTCTGCAATATCTTCCTGAATGGTATGTAGGGAAAACAGCAGATGACTTCTGGGCTGAGGAAGTGATGATACAGTTTTTCTTGGAGAAGAATTAGATTTTTGAATTCCAATTGACTTTCAAAAAAGGAAAAATTCAACGTGGGTCATGGAAATGCTTCGACGCCCTCGCAGGAATCGAAAATCCGAAAACATCCGAAATCTTGTTCGAGAAAGCAACATTTCTGTGAATGATTTAATCATGCCTCTTTTCGTGAAGGAAGGCAGTGGCGTTCGTGAACCCATCTCATCCATGCCTGGTATTTTTCGTCTCAGTCCCGATGAAGTAATAAAAGAATGTAAAGAAATTCATAGTTTAGGAATTCCAGCGGTGATACTTTTCCCTGCCATTCCAGATGAGAAGAAAGACCCCTTAGCGAAAGAATCCTACAACCCTGATGGTTTATATCCACAAGTAATTCGAATGATAAAACAAGAAATTCCAGACTTGATTGTTATAACCGATGTAGCCATGGATCCTTATAGTTCTGATGGGCATGATGGAATTGTAAAAAATGGAGAGATTTTAAACGATGAGACTTTGGAAATTTTAGGAAAAATGGCACTTGTGCAAGCAAAAGCAGGAGCTGATGTGATTGCTCCAAGTGATATGATGGATGGACGCGTGAAATATCTAAGAACACTTTTGGATTCAGAAGGATACAAAAATGTTAGCATTCTTTCTTATACTGCGAAATATGCTTCGGCATTTTACGGACCTTTTCGTGATGCGTTGGATAGTGCTCCGAGATTTGGAGATAAAAAAACCTATCAAATGGATCCTGCCAACATTCGAGAAGCTCTTTTGGAACTCCATCTGGACATCGAAGAAGGTGCTGACATTGTGATGGTAAAACCTGGTCTTCCTTATCTTGATGTTGTGAGGGAATTTGCTAAAAATAGCCTTGTTCCAGTAGCAGTGTATAATGTCTCGGGGGAGTATGCAATGCTGAAAGCCGCTTCTCAAAATGGATGGCTGGATTACAAAAAATGTGTGATGGAAATCATGTTGGCATTCAAACGTGCAGGAGCTGATATGATTTTAACCTATCATGCCAAAGAAGTAGCCCAATGGCTTAATGAATGAAAAAAATTGATTTTGTAAACATCCACCTATAATAACGTAAAAGTTTAAGTCCCCTGTCTTTTTAGACTTTGATTTCGTGAAGACAGAAAAGCGCTTATTGGGGTATTGAGTTAGCGTTGAAATTTTATCCCTCCAGTTCATCAAAAATTGCTTTATCAATCAAGTGTTGACAATTTTGATAAAATAAAAATGCTTATACTATGCAAAGAAAAAGAGCTCCTTTTAAAGAAATTTTTGGTTGGGCAATGTTTGATTTTGCAAACTCATCCTACACCACTGTCATTATCACCGTTGTTTTCAGTGTGATTTTTCCTAAAATCATTGTAGGAGATGCACCGGAATTTCGTTTAGGGAATTTCCTTTGGAGTTTGTCTTTGTCTATTAGCTATGCTTTGATTGTCTTAACTGCGCCCCTCTTTGGGGCAATCATGGATTTTACTGCTACAAAAAAGAAATTCTTGTTTTTTAGTTATCTACTTACAGTGATTACAACAGCTCTATTATTCTTTATTCAACCAGGTGATATTTTATTGGCAGTCATACTGATCATCCTTTCGAATTTTGGTTTTGCTGCGGGAGAGTCTTTTGTTTCGTCATTCTTGCCTGACTTGGGACCTCAAGAAGAGTTGGGAAAAATTTCCGGTTTTGCTTGGGGCTTGGGCTACTTTGGAGGATTGTTTTCAACAGCAATTGTAATCTTTGGTTTAGGAGAAATCACCCTCGAGAATTATGACAATCTCAGGTGGGTAGGTCCTATCACCGCATTGTTTTTTCTTATGGCGGGGATCCCAACGTTTTTGTTTTTAAAGGAACATGGAGTTTCAAAAACAAAACCCGAAAATCAAACCTACCTCGAGATCGGTTGGAGCCGGATCTTAAAAACCTTTCAAGAAATCAGAGACTTCCGGGATTTGATGATTTTTTTTATTTCAATGTTTTTTTCCCAAGCGGGCTTATCGATTGTAATCAGTTTTGCTTTCATCTACGGAGATCAAATAGTAAAATGGAAATCTTCGACTATGGTAATCATGTTTGTTTTAACTCAGTTCACAGCAGCTGCGGGAGCCTTTCTTTTTGGTTGGATACAGGATCGATTAGGAGCCCTCAAAACCTACGTAATTACGTTGGTTCTCTGGATTTTTTCCATTTTGGCTATTTACTTCACAGAAGAAATCACGATGTTTTTGAATCAAATTTTGAACCTTTCTTTATCCACTGAACAAGCTTTTTTGATTGTTGGGGTTTTAGCAGGAACGGGATTGGGAGCGACTCAATCTTCTGGTAGAGCAATTGTGGGGATGTTTTCACCCGAATCCAAATCTGGTGAGTTTTTCGGTTTTTGGGGTGTGGCTGGAAAACTTTCCGCTATCTTTGGTTTATTGAGCTTAGGAATATTGCAGACTTACTTAGGATTAAAAAATGCTGTGTTGTTCACTGCGACTTTGTTTATTATTTCTATTGTGATTGCTTTTGTTGTGAACGAAGAACGTGGAAAACAATCCGCCATCCAACATGAAGGAGAATAAAAGAAATCAAGCCAAATCCAACGAAAAATTTGCTTTACCAAAAGAAATTTAAGAAATAAAACAATATCATGCCAAGCACTTTAGAAAATAAATACGTAATCTTCACTTTAGATGAGGAAGAATACGGTTTTAGTGTGGAAAAAGTGATCGAGATTGTCAAGATGGAAAAAGTCATCCCCATTCCTAATTCAAAAGAATATTTCATGGGAATGGTGGATATTCGAGGTAAGGTAATACCTGCAATTGATCTAAAAAAGAAATTACAAATCCATACAGAAAGTTCTCAAAAACCCGAGCGACTCATCATCATAGATATTTTCGATAAACGCATTGCTTTAGCCGTTGACAATGTGTTGAATGTGTTAGATCTCCTACCAGATGAGATTGATAAAGGTCCTCCAGCTGTAAAATCTCATTACACGAAATATATCTCTGGAATCGGAAAAAAAAATGATCGCTTCATTGTAATGTTAAACATAAACACACTATTTACAGAGGAGGAACTACGACAACTAATAACTATTGGAAGTTAGAAGACTTCATCAAGCTTACACATTTATCATCTTCAAAATTCAAGAACCAAAACTTGCTTTATAGATAAGAGTTGTAGATTTGTTAAAAAAATTTATAAATTAACTTATACTTCGAAACTCGTAGCTTAGATTTTTACTAAATTCTTTGACTTCTCTTTTCTTTTTTAACTGCCATAGATATTGGTTTATATAAGATTGATGGTTTTCCATATCAACAATGGGGTGAGGATAGTTTTTTCCTAATTCGAAACGATATAGTTTTTGCTCAAGGGTGGTTAACCTCCAAGGAGTGTGAACAAGGGATGGGGGTATATTTCGTAATGATGGAAGCCATTTGTAAATAAACTTTCCTTCGGGATCGTTTTCTCTGCTTTGTTTGATGGGATTATACATTCGAATGGTGTTGTATCCAGTGATGCCCGCCTGCATTTGGATTTGAGGAAAGTGAATTCCTGGTTCGTAATCAATAAAAAGTTTCGAAAGAAAATAGTGAATATCCCTCCAATCTTGTTCTAAATAAAAGCAAAAGAATGATACCAACATAGCCCTCATTCTGAAGTTTAACCAGCCTTCGTGTTTTAATTGGAGGATGCAAGCATCAATTATGGGTATGCCAGTTTCTGCGTTTTGGAATTTCAAGATCAGTTCTTCATTTTTCTGAATGGGGAGATTCTCAAAGTAAGGATTGATTGCATGATATTCATAAGTAGTACAATCTTTTTCAAACTTTTGAATAAAATGCCTTCGCCAAAAAAGCCTACTAATGAAAGCATCAAGATTTCTTTTATTTTTTGGATACTCTTGAGAAATGGCTATGGTTTGGAGAATAGAACGAGTAGTGATATTTCCAAAAGAAAGAAAATGCGACAAACGGGAAGAATAAAAATAACTTTTAAAAGGCTGGGAAATGGTAGACAAATAAAACCTTGCTCTTTTTTGGAGAAATGAATTTAAGGTTTCTTTGGCTTTTTCTTCTCCGACATCGAGATTTAATGAATCATTCTTTATATAGTTCAAAAATGATTCGGGTACGGGGAATTTTTCTTGGAGTTCTGGATATTCGATGAGCCTTTTTAGTTTTGGAGTTGCGACTTTTTTGTGATAATAGTATTCTTGGATTTCTTCGTGGGTGTGAAGTTTTCTACTTCCTCGTGCAATACAATCAAGGGGGATTTCTAACATGTGTATC
Organism: Leptospiraceae bacterium; assembly: GCA_025059995.1. Lineage (NCBI taxonomy): Bacteria > Pseudomonadati > Spirochaetota > Leptospiria > Leptospirales > Leptospiraceae > Leptospiraceae bacterium. Next base: position 147,129 of record JANXCF010000001.1, on the reverse strand, counting down.
TGATGGTTTTTGCAGAATTTTCGAACATGCTTATCTCTTTCGTAAAGAGCTCTGGTTGTATATTCTTCATACGCAATTAAAGTATGGATTCTATTTTTTTGATTGATCAAGAACCTAAGAACATCTTCCATCTCGGAATATAGAATAGAAATAGTTTTTCCTGTTTTCTTTTGGATGGTTCTTTGAAACTCTATAGCGTTTTTATAAAATAATTTAAAGAATCTTTCATTTCGATCTTTGAGTTTCAACGAAAAAGGTTCAATTAACACCACAATCAAGTAAGGCAAAGATAATTCCTCAGCTTTTTGTAGAGCTTCGTTATCTTCTATCCTAAAATCCTTTTTTATCCAAACGAGATTAATAAGATTGGACAAAACTTCCATATTTTTATAAAACCGATTTAATATAGGTTTCCACTTGTTTTTGGATTTCATTTTCATTTTTTGATGATAGATGCCTGAGGAGTATGCTCATTCTTGGATTAGTTTGTAGTTTTGATTGGTGATCAAACAAAAACTTCCAAAACAAAGCATCAAAATATATTCGCCAATCTTGATTTTTGTAAGAAGAGTCAGACATCTTTATAATGTATGAACTCGAACTAAAATAGGGTTTTGTGGACATCAAACCCCCATCAGCAAATTGAGACATACCATAAACATTGGGAACCATCACCCAATCATAAGCATCAATATAGTGAATCATAAAAAAAAGATAAACTTCTTCGGGATGAATATTTAAAAGAAGCATCAAATTTCCAAGAAGCATCAATCTCTCAATGTGATGAGAATAGGCAATCTTGTGTACTTTCTCTAATACTAAATCAACTGGCAAAATGTTTGTTTTTCTTTTGTAGAAGATTTCAATCTGCTTTCTGTTTTCGAAGTTCCAATAATTGGAGTTTCTCTGAGTGATTCCGTATTTCACATAGACATAGCGGATGAATTCTCGCCAACCCAAAATTTGACGAAGAAAACCTTCAATGCTATTTATAGGAATTTTTCGCTTTGACTCGAAAAACTCCATCGTCTTTTTGATAACTTCTTTGGGAGTAATTAAACCAATGTTCATACAAGCAGAAAGATTTGAGTGAAATAAAAACGGGTCCCTAAAACTTATGGCATCCTGATATTCTCCAAAATTATGAAGTTTAAACCTCAAGAATAAATCAAGATGATTTTGGGCATCATCAAATGTCAAAGGATAGTATGAATTTTCTAGGATTTCTCCGGGATTTTGATGAAATTTATCTAAGACGAGAGCTTTTGCTTGGATCCATTCTTTGTTTGTGTAAGTTTTTGATACGGGGATGACTATGCTTCGTGGGATTTTTTTTCGGTTTTGAACGTCATAACTCCACTTGCCACCAACTGGTTTTGAATTTTCCTCAATAAGGATTTGAAACTTTTTTCGAAAGTGGATATAAAAAGAAGTTTGATGGGGTTTTGCTTTCTGAAACTCATGATGATATGCTTCTATGTCTTTTTGAGAAAGTAAAAACATGGGGCTATCTAAGATTTTTAGATTAGCATTGAATTCACTTGATTTTCTTTTGATTCTTTTTGATAGCCAATCATCCACAGGATCGATCACGTAAATGGTTGAGTAGCCTTGTTTGATAACATGAGGAATAAGATTTCTTACATCACTAAGAGGGAGTTCATGCGAGATGTATTCAACGTTTAGATTTTTGTTTTTAAGGTAGTGAAAATAGAACTTCATGGTGGCGATGTGATAGGCAAGTTTGGTTTTATGAAATTTGTATTGTAAAAAGAAAAGGTATTCTTCTATTAAGTAATACTTATCAATTTTATACTCAAAAAGGGGTGATGATAAAAAAAGCTGATGCGGAAATATCAATCCACAGGATTTCAACTTTTAAAAATTCCGTATGGTTGACATTCCACCATCAACAGGGATTACTTGACCTGTAATCCAACTGGATTTCGGGCTAAGTAAAAACACTGTTAGCTCTGCAATGTCCTCAGGACTACCTATTCGTTTGAGGGGATGTCGATCGGAGAGATTTTTGACTTTCTGTTCGGTGTTAAGAAATCCACTTGCCAGTGGCGTATTAGTAATGGAGGGAGCAATACAATTCACTCGTATATGAGGAGCAAATTCGGCGGCAAGAGAAAGAGTCAAACCCTCAATAGCGGATTTTGACGTTGAGACAAGAGAATGAAAGCTCATACCAATCTTGGTAGCCACTGTGCTAAAAAGAACTATGCTTGCCTTTTGACTTTGTTTTAGGTACTTCAAAACATATTGGATGGTTTTCGCAGCTCCTAAGACTTGGAGCTCAAAGTCATTTTTGAATTCTTCAGGAGAAATACGATCAAAAGGTTTCAACAAAATAGCTCCAGGTGTGTAAACCAAACCATCAAGAGATGAAAGATTAAGATTTTCAAAAGGGTTGTGATTTTCTAATACATTGTACTGGATTTTCGTTGCTGAAGGAAACTCTTGTATAGGGTGTTTGTTATACGTCAATATCAGTTGATTCTCGGGTTCTCGGCTTAGAATTTCGGCAATTTTTTTCCCAATGCCACCTGATGCGCCAATGATTAAGTACTTCATAGCTTAATAAATTCCCATGAGCATTCGGATTTCTTCGCTTGCCATTTCTCTTGGATTCCATGGAGGATCAAAAGTGATTTGAACAATCACATCTTCAATACCTGGGATTTGTTTGCAATACTCTTTGACTTGGTGTTCTAAGTAAGGTCCTGCCGGACATCCCATAGAAGTGAGGGTCATTTTTATATAAGCTTTCTGATTTTCTAACCAAATGTCATAGACCAATCCCAAATCTACAATCGAAAAACCGATTTCTGGATCATATACTTTTCTGACTTCTTCCCAAAGTCTTACGAGGAGATCTTCTTCATTATTTAGGTTGCTATTATTGGCTTCTCTTTTTTCATTAGTTGGAGAACTCATATAGAAATATAAGAAAGACTAAGACGAAACGTCTATAAAAAATTGCAGAGTGAGATGGCAATAAGCCATCTCACGTAAGTGATATGAATTACTTAATTAAAGGAGCTATAATTAAAGAAACAACGCTCATTAATTTGATCAAAATATTTAAGGAAGGTCCGGAGGTATCTTTGAGGGGGTCTCCTACTGTATCACCAACAACAGCAGCTTTGTGGGCATCGGTTCCTTTCTTATAAATTTTGCCATGAACTTCTACGCCACTTTCGAACATTTTTTTGGCATTATCCCAAGCTCCTCCTGCGTTGGCTTGGAAGATTGCCAAAAGCACGCCAGAAACTGTCACGCCAGCCAAAAGCCCACCTAACGCATTTGGTCCAAAGAGAAAACCAATCAAAACAGGAATGACAACAGCTAAAAGCCCCGGTAGGATCATTTCTCGAATCGCTGCTTTGGTTGAAATTTCTACACATCTTGCGTATTCAGCCTTTCCTTCTGCGGCTTCAAAGATTTCTTTATCTTTTCCTTTTAAGTTGTGGGATTCTCCGTGATGTTTCTTTAATACCTCCAATGCGGCTTTGAGTTCTGGGATTTCATTGAATTGTCGACGAACTTCGTTGATCATGTCCATTGCCGCTCTACCGACCGCACTAATTGCCAATGAAGAGAACAAGAATGGAATCATACCTCCCACGAATAGACCCGCAATCACGTTGGGATCAGAAATGTTGATTACTTTGACGTCTGCTTGTTTCATGAATGCTGCGAAAAGAGCAAGAGCCGTCAAAGCAGCAGAAGCAATAGCAAATCCTTTACCGATCGCGGCTGTGGTATTTCCAACGGCATCAAGTTTATCTGTTCTTTGACGAACTTCTGGAGGTTGTTCGGACATTTCTGCAATACCACCGGCATTGTCAGAAATAGGACCATATGCATCTACGGCTAACTGGATTCCAGTGTTGACTAACATTCCCAGAGCTGAAATGGCAATTCCGTAAAGACCAGCGAAGTAGTAAGATGCCACGATTGCCGCCGCTATCAAGATGATTGGGAAAGCTGTCGATTGCATTCCTACGCCCAAACCCGCAATTACGTTGGTTGCCGGTCCGGTTGTGGATTGACGTGCAATTTGATAAACTGGAGGTCTTCCGCTACCAGTATAGAATTCTGTGATGAAACCAATAGCAATACCCGCAATCAAACCAAAGATTGTGGCAAAGAAAACGCCATTTGCGGTATATCGAAACACTTCATCAGAAATCAAAGTTGGAGCTTCCCATTCAGCAGGCAAAAAGTTGGTGATTGCAAAATAGGAAAAAACAATCATTAAAATCCCAGCAACAACTTGTCCGTTATTGAGGGCTTTTTGGGGATTTCCTCCTTCTTCTACTCGAACCACAAGTGAACCTAAGATTGAAGCTCCGATTCCAATTGCGGCTAGCACCAAAGGAAGTAAAAGAGCTGAAAAACCCCCCATACCATCTTTGTCTTGTAAATATGGAATAAAGGCAGCACCCAAAACCATAGAACCTAAAATAGAACCTACGTAAGACTCAAACAAGTCAGCCCCCATACCAGCAACATCACCCACGTTATCTCCCACATTGTCTGCGATGGTTGCAGGATTCAATGGGTGATCTTCAGGAATGCCGGCTTCTACTTTTCCCACCAAGTCAGCTCCCACATCTGCGGCTTTTGTATAAATCCCACCACCAACACGGGCAAACAGAGCGATTGATGAGGCACCCAACGAAAAGCCTGATAAAACGTTCAAAACTTTTGAAACTTTATCGCCTTCTAAACCGAAAAAAAACTCATAAAAAATAAACAATCCACTTAGACCTATGATACCAAGTCCCACCACACTCATTCCCATCACAGAACCACCGGCAAAAGCAACAGATAAAGCTTCAGTTAAGCTTTTTTTCGCTGCGTTAGTGGTTCGGTAGTTTGCACGTGTAGCTACCTTCATTCCTAAAAAACCCGCCAATCCAGAGCTAAAAGCACCTACTACGAATGATAGAGCTACTAAAGGATGTGAGTCTTCAGAAGCTGTCCCGCTAATGGCTAAAATAATGGCAACAGAAACAACAAAGATAGAAAGAACCTTATATTCTGCTTTCAAAAACGCCATAGCTCCTTCTGCTATGTAGGAACCTATTTTTTGCATCTTTTCTGAACCAGGATCCCTTTTAGAGATCCAGACCGTTCTCCAAAAGCTATATAGCAAAGCTAATATTCCGGCGATTACTGCCAGCAACGCATAATTCATATGGAAACTCCTTTGAAAAATTTATTAAATATTAAATGAAATTCATTAAAATTTTTTAATATTTGAAACAAATTTTCTTTGAAATTTGCTTTGTCAATCTTTTGTAAGGATTTGAGAATGAATTCTATTTCCCGCTGAAGACATTTTTTAATTTACAAGATAAGAATGATCTTTTATTTCATAAATCGCTATGGCAAGGTTAACTAGTAGTATCATAAAATCAAATTATGGAATTATCACCTATATTTATATAAGGTATTTTTTAGCATTTCTATATGGTTTTATTTTAACTATAAGGTTTCAATATTTTTTTGATAAAGTTTTAGTGATTATATTTGGAACTGCAGTTGTTTCATATTTAATCTTTACGATTTTTTATCACTTTTTAGTTGTTAAGGGTGTGAAATTCAAGCACCGAGATTTGATGGGTATATTTATTGATCTAACTTTAGCCTTTGGGATTTTCACCATATTAGTATCTCAGTCCAAGTTTTATGCGACTAATTTTGTTTGGAAATATCCAGTAGCACTTTTTGTCCCAGTTTTTATGATTATTGGAGCTTCATTTTTTGATTTTACAAGAAAGGCAACTATCTTGATTAGTATATACGTCACGATTTGGATGATAATTCTGATATATCTCTCCCATAAGGTGGGTGTGAATTTTTCATTAAATCCTGATGTAAGTATGAAGAGTGATGGTGTAAGTCTAATAATACCATATGCTCTTATTGTTTTTTATAATGTTCTAAGTTTTATAACTTATCGCCTAAAAACGCTCTTTAAGAACTACTATTTGGAACTAGAAGAACAAACAAAGCAAACAAGGAATCATCTTTCAAAAATGAAGTGGATTTTTCATGACATGAATCGTGTTTCTGAAGTGCTTAATCATAATGTAAATTTTTTTAAAGATTTTATAAAAGATTTTAACAAAGAAATGCAGGATGAAGTTTCTTCAATGGAAGAAATATCAGCTACGATGGAGGAATTAGCTAGCACATCTCAGAAAGCAAGTGAGCTGATACAAAAACAATTTCAAGAAATCGTGAGTATTCAAGGTAGCAATCAAAAACTAATTGAGAGTATACAAAATCTGCAGACATCTTTACAAGCTTTGAGTCAAGAAATTTCTAAAACTGAAAAGGATTCCTCAGAAGTTCGGATTGCAATCCAAAACTTGGATCAAGTCATGGAAGAAATCCAAAAATCGTTCAATGAAGTTTTAGATGTAACAGAGGTTATCAACGAAATTGCCGATCGAACCAATCTTCTATCTTTAAATGCTTCCATTGAAGCAGCAAGGGCGGGAGAATATGGGAAAGGATTTGCTGTGGTTGCTCAGGAAATCAATCGCTTAGCCGATAGTAGTCAAGAAAATGCTAAACAGATTGATACCATCATAAAAGACAGTGCCGCTTTTATCGAAAAAGGGATCAAAAACATGTCCTTTACAAAAACCCAAATACAATCGCAACTCCAACAAATAATCAACGTGATTTCGTTCTTTAATGAGCTCCAAAGAAAAATAGCTGAGCAGATTGAATTGAATCAAAAACTTTCCCGTTCCTTAGAAATGATATTTTCTTTGGGAAAAGAAATTGAACAAATATCGAAAGAACAAGTTCAAAGCACAGAAGCCATCAATAAAACGATAGCAACAATGGAAAAGGGAATTTTACAATTGACAAACTTGTCAAATCAGTTGACAGACTATGTGGCACAAATTAGTGAACTATCAAATAAACTGAAAGATTTAGACAAAAGATATTCAGTTTCTGAAACTCAAACAAGCTAATAAAACATCAAGGAAAACCTATGACTTTACTCAAAGAATTAAATAAGCGCATATATGAGAGAATAAAAAAGGATCCCCATAATCCCGATAGTTTGATTTCCTTTAACGAAGCACTGGATCTATATAAAGAAGATTATGAAGAATTGGTTTCCTTAGCAGAGATTGTAAGAAAGTTTTATCATCAAAATTATGTTTTAGTTCATGTCATCAATAATATTCGTAATGGAAATTGTGGAGAGGATTGTGGTTATTGTGCTCAAAGAAAATCAGCAAGTGGTATACCTACTTACAGCTTGAAGAGCGAAGAAGAAATCCTCAAAGAAGCAGAAGAAGCCAAACGAAATGGAGCTTATCGATATTGTTTGGTCACAGCTGGTAGAGGTATCAACCCGAAAATGGCACAGTTTTATGCAAACATAATAAAAAGAATCATCGAAGAAATAGGAATTAAAGTTTGTCTGAGCGCAGGGATTGTAGAGGATCCTACGAGCGCAAAGATTTTGGCAGAGGCTGGATTGGATCGATACAATCACAATCTTAATACTTCGAGACGTCATTATCCAAACATTGCTACTACCCATACTTACGAAGATAGAGAAAAAACCCTGAAAAACATCTCTCAAAGCTCCATTGGTTTGTGTAGTGGAGTGATCGTAGGGATGGGAGAGACCCTCGAGGATAGAATCGAAGTAGGATTAAAACTCAATGAATTTCGTGTGGAATCGATACCTGTGAATTTTTTCCTTCCTGTTCCTGGGCATCAAATACAAAATTATGAAACCTTTACTCCAGAAGAATGCTTGAAGATTCTTTCTTTGTATCGTTTGATGAATCCTCAAGCAGAACTACGAATTGCCGCTGGTAGAGAACTTTATTTGAAAGAAAAACAACCCATTGGCTTGAGGGTGGCTAATTCTTTGTTTGTTTCGGGATATTTGAATGTTCGTGGTTCTTCGGCATATGAGACCATCAAAATGATCTACCTTAATGGCTTTCAATTGGATCCAAAAACTGAAACAACCATTCAAGCCTTGAAGGATCAGATTTTAAAGGAAATGGACTCTCAAGAAAAAGAACAAATGCTTATTTATCGAAAAGAAATGGAGCTTAAAACTTTAAAAGAACTAAGACCTTATTTTGATCATGCGAAAAACTAAGATTATTAAAGGGATTATCTTTGATTTGGATGGGACGATTATTGATACTTTGCCTGATTTAGCAAATAGTGTGAACTACGGACTTCAAAAGGTAGGATTGGAAAAAATTCCCACTGATATTATCAAAGGATTCATTGGAGATGGAATGAAATCATTAATTGAAAAAACGTTGAATGACTTATATAACCAACAAAAAATCTCTCTGGAAGAAAAAGAAAAACTTTTTCAAATTGTTTTCCAGTATTTCTTTGAGCTTTATGATCGAAATTGCGTTAATCTGACCAAACCATATGAGGGTGTGGTAGATTTCTTGGAGGAATTTCGTGATCGGTATAAATTTGCCATACTCACGAATAAATCTGATTATTTTACGAAAAAGATCATAAAGCAATTGGATTTGGAGAAATATTTTTCTCACATTCTCTCAGGAGATGTAGAAGAATACAAAAAGCCCAAGCCTAATGGAATCAAAAAGATTCAGCAAGACTGGAATTTGTCGGAAGATGAAATCATTGTTGTAGGCGATCATTATACAGATATACTCTCAGCAAAAAATGCAAATGTAAAATCCATATTTGCTATGTATGGTTATGGGAAACTGAATGGTTATCAACCTAATTATTCCATCAAGCAATTTAGTTCTCTAAAGGTTCTTTTAAAAATCCTTCAAGAGTAATTTACTTCATCACATAGACCCAATCCGTAAAGACAGGATCCAAATCTTTTTGTTTGAGCATATTAACTATATCAGCAACACTTCTAGTATCAGAAATATGGAATTGTTCAGTAGTGTCATAACCACTGTAACCGCCGGGTTCTGTTTTTGATCCAGCGGAAATTTGAGTGATACAAATGGGAATCATGTTATCACGAAATCGGGGGGATTCTCGTGTGGAAAGGATCAAACTCACGTCAGGCAAGAAAATACGCAAAGCAATGAAAAACAAAGCGTAAAGAGAATCAGAAATCAAAGGAACATTTTTGATGTTTTCTGCGGGACGCAATCGGGGCAAAGAAACCGTGATTTGTGTTTTCCAGTATCTTTTTTGTAAGTATTGAGCATGAAGTCCCACCATTGCTACTTCTGTTTGAGGGTCTGAGAGTCCGAGCAGAGCTCCGATCCCAATTCTACGTAATCCTGCCTTGCCAGCTCGGTCGGGACAATTAAGACGAAATTCCATCCTTCGTTTGACTCCTTGAAGGTGGACTTCTCTATATCGTTCAGGATCGTAAGTTTCTTGGTAGATAGTCAAGCTATCCACGCCTTTGGTTCGCAAGTATTCATATTCGTTTTGTTTTAAAGGATAGATTTCGATTCCAATGGAAGAAAAATGTCTTTGTAGTTTTTCAGCTACTTCTCCTATATACGAGATGGGGGTATTTCGATAGTCCTCGCCAGTCAAAAGTAAAATGTGGCGAATTCCCTGGGAGTGAAGTATCATGGCTTCTTGGATGGCTTCTTCAACGGTGAGAGTTTTTCTTTTGATGGGATTATCATAACGAAAACCACAATAAGTGCAGATGGATTTACATTCGTTTGATAAATATAAGGGTGCGTATAGGAGAACTGTTTTTCCAAATCGTTTTCGAGTGATTCTTTGAGCAATCTGAGCTAATTCTTCGATGTAGTCTAATGCTGGCTTTGTGAGGAGATATAAAAATTCATCCCAACGTATGTGTTCGTCTTGGTAAGTTTTTTCGATGATTCTTTCAATTGTTTTTTGAGTGTGATTTTTTTCTTCGTTTAGATAATAAATTCTTTGTTGAACTTCTTTGAAGGGATAATTTTGTATGTAGTGGCTGAATTCTTTTTCTTGCATAGATTAACGGTTTTCTTCGTCTAAAAAGCCAGTCAAAGGACTGGATGCACTTGCCTTTTTCCATGTATTACTTTCATAAGAAAGTTCCAGAGTTCTTGCATTGGTATTTCCATAAATACCGTTTAAATAAGCTTCTCTTCCAGCTAAAGTCGCCAAAGCAAACGAAAAAGCAGAATATCCAGAATGAACTGAAATTGCGATCGCCGTATTTACAAGCACAGCGTCAGCTCCCATTTCGAATGCCTCTGCCACGTGAGAGGGTAATCCCAATCCAGCATCAATCACAACGGGAACCTCTGCTTGCTCAATGATGATTTTGATGCTTTCTTTCGTGCGTATTCCTTGATTAGAACCAATTGGGGAACCCAAGGGCATTACGGTAGCAGCACCTGCTTCTTGTAGTTGTTTTGCTAAAATGGGATCTGCTTGGATGTAAGGAAGAACCACGAACCCTTCTTTTACTAAGATTTCTGTGGCTTTGAGGGTTTCTTTTCCATCAGGAAGTAAATAATACGGATCAGGTGTGACTTCTAGCTTAATCCAGTTGCCACCTCCCATCTCTCGGGCAATCCGTGCCAAACGAACAGCCTCTTCTGCATCCCTTGCTCCTGAGGTATTAGGAAGCAATTGAATCTTAGTTAGATCCAACGAAGCAATAATGTCTTCTTCTTCCATTGGTTTGGTTAAGTCAATCCTACGCAGAGCTACCGTAACCATTTCTGTGCATGATAGTTCAATCGCATCCCTCATGCTTTTGGTAGAGGAGAATTTTCCTGTGCCAACGAAAAGACGGGATTTAAAGGTTCGGTTGGCAATCTTTAAGGGTTTAGGATCACGTTGAAACTGATCTTCAATCATTTTTTCTAAATGGGTTCTTAGAGTTTCTTTTGAGTCAAGGGATGCTTTCATATGCTTCAAAGTAATAAAAAAACCGCATTAGTCAAATTAAGCAATCAAAAAAAGGTCTTGGGTCTTGTGAATATGTTTATGCTCATTTTATGTAAGCTATGGGGATTTCTTCTATGTTTGTTGTATATCGCTGGGATAATCGGAGCTGCTTAGGTTTCCATGAAGAGTGGGATTGTAGGTTTTTTGCAAATTGGATTTTTTGCCTCCCACTATGATTATAGGCTTTGAGGAGTTTTAGGATAGTTTCATTTCGTTTTTTTTCTTTTTCTCGTTTTTCTTCGCTTTGGTATTGAAAAAGATCGTTTTGAAAGTCTTTGATGGGAACTAATCCCAGTGCCATGACTCCCATTTTTTTGTATTTCATTTTGCTTTGGTAGATGGAGGATAACAACTCCTTTGCGTGGTGATAGAGCTCTCTGATAGTGTATGCGGGAGTTTCTAACTTTTTTACTCGATAGTTGGAGTAATAAGGTTCCTTTTTATCGAAAGGATTACTTTTGATGAATACTCCCAAGAAGGTTGCTTGTTGTTTTTGATGGTGTAATTTTTCTGAGAGTTTTTCACAAAATACCAATAGAGCTTCGCAGAGTTCATCGAAATCCTGAACGGGATTTCCAAAAGAACGAGAAACAATGGTGCTTTTTTTGTGAGGGTCAAATTCTTCCAGATCATAACAAGCATAGCCTCTGAGTTCTTTTACCATCCTCAAGCCTGTGATTTTTAAGTTCTTTCGAATCCAATAATCATTTTGTTGAATGAGATGGTAAGCTGTTGTGATTCCTTTCTTCTTTAAAAATTCTGATAATTTTCTTCCTATTCCCCATACCTCTTCAATGGGCATGCTTTTGAGAAGAAATTCTTCTCGTTGAAGTGAGTTGAATACTCCATTGGTTTCAGGATACATTTTTGCATAGCGGTTTGCTAATTTTGCTAAGGTCTTAGTTCTTCCAATCCCAATGCATGTTGGGATTTTAATCCATCGATAAATTTCATTTCTCACGAAATGAGCATAAGATGTAATATCAAAGCCCTGAAGTCCGCTAAAATCAACAAAACTTTCATCAACAGAATAAACCTCCACATTGGGAAAAAACAAACTCAAGATTTCATGAAATCGATAACTAAAATCAGCATATAGCGTGAAGTTGCTAGAAAAAACGTGAACCTGATGTTTCTCGATCAGATCCCGAATTTCGAAGGCAGGCTGTCCCATTTGGATGCCCAGAGCTTTTGCTTCTTTTGAGCGGGAAATCACACATCCATCGTTGTTGGATAAAACGATCACGGGCTTGTTTTTGAGTTTGGGGTTGAGGGCTTGCTCACAGCTCGCATAAAAATTATTAGCATCCACCAGACCAAAGACTTTATTTTCTTGTGGAATGTATGACATATGTGATCACTCCCCAGATTTCGAAATCTCCAGAATCTTGGATTTCGATTTCTTCGGAGTTTAGGTTTATTATGTAAAATTTATTATTTTTCTTTATGATTTTTCTTATGAGAAACTCGCCTTCCAACACTGCAATCACGTAATCTCCTGAGATGGGTGTCAATGAACAATCAATAATAATGATGTCTCCATCTCGTATTAGTTGGTCATAGCTATTTCCTTGAACTTTCATGAAAAACGTGGCTTTGGGATTTCGAATCAGTAGAGAATTCAAATCAATCCTTCTTTCTAAAAAATCCTCAGCAGGACTTGGAAACCCAGAATAACTAATTGGCAAAAGCTTGTTATATAATTCTTCATCAAGCTTAAAGTAAGTTCGACTATAGTATGGATGAAATCCCTTCTTTTCCATATTCTCCATATCGACATTTAAATACTAAACAAATACTAGTCAACATTTATTTAGTATTAAAAATAAAATCAAAAATTTGTTTTAAATAATTTTTTTAAAAAAATTTACTATCTTTCCTGATTATGGCATGCTCGTAAAAGCTTCTTTGTGAACCCATCAGATCCTGTGAATTGTTCGTTATTTTTGAGTCTCGTAGTTGTGGGAACTGAAGTTTGTTTTGTTGGTGTTTGTTTTGATGTTGTTTCTTGAGTTTTGGATTTGGGATAACCAAAAAATCGTTTTTCGCCAATGAGAGTGTGAATTTTTTATTCCCAGTGAGTGTTTATTCGTTGAAAGAAGTCTACTTTCTTACGTTTGTTCGGACGCTTCTCGCATTTGGCTACACAATGGCAAACATGTTTATTCCCTTGTATCTATTGGAGAAGCATCAGCTCTCTGTGGGGATTGTTGGAACCATCTCGAGCTTGAGCATGTTGTTTGGCTTAGTGGGCTGGCTATTTGCAGGAACGCTCATCAAGAGATTCAACGAAAAGTTTTTAATCACAAGAAGTTTATTCCTTCGCTCAATGAATTACTTAACAATTGGTGTTTTGATTTTGATTCATGCACCTTATTATTTCTTTTTCCCTTTTTTGTTTTTGAATCACTTTCTTCTTGGGATAACCATCTCTCCTATGGAATCCCTGATTCTAACGTCATCTGAAGAAGAAAAACGTCACATTGCGGTGAGTATCCATCGTGTGGGAATGAACATTGGTTGGTCCTTGGGTCCGTTGGTGGGAGGATTTTTCGTAGAAACCCATTATGCTTTGCCATTTTTTGGAACTTTTCTTATTGTTCTGATTTGTGCGTTTCTTATTCTATGGGGGCTTCCTGAACCCAAACAAGTTAAACATGAAATCACATATAACTTCATAAACCTTTTTCGAAATCGTAAGTTCTTATTTTTTTCCTTGAACTCTTTGAATCTTTTCATCATGATGTCCTTACTGATTACTCCCTTGGCTATGTATTTGACGAATCACTTTCAAATCTCCAAAGTGGATTTAGGAAAGTTGTATTTTCTTAATGGCGTGATGGTCGTGATACTTCAAATCCCTATTTCTGTTAAAATAAAAAATCTTCCTTTGGCTTCTCAGCTGGGATTGTTTTTGTACTTTGTTGGCTTTTCTCTTGTGGGTGGGTATTCTCCTGATTGGGGTTTTCCATTTCTTATCTTGTGTATTGTGATAGTGACGTTAGGGGAGCTCTTAGGGGTGAGTCCCGTTTATGCCATTGCGAGCATTTATGCAAAAGAAAAAAATCACCAAGAAAACATCACAAACTTTTATGCCTCAAGCTTTATGGGGTTTATGCGTTCGTTGGGCTGGAGTATCGGACCTTTGATAGCTGGATGGATTCAAGAATTTTTTTCTTCCTCGCCTCTCACAATATGGCTTTTGAGTTCTTCGTTCGCTCTGATGGGAATGATCATCAATCAAATCTTGTTTTTTTATTACCCTTTACGTTTTAAACACACGGATTCGTAATTCTTGGAGTTGATTGACTTCTACTTCAGAAGGAGTTCCAGACATCAAGCACATTCCTCTTTGAGTCTTGGGAAAAGCTATTACGTCTCGAATGGAATCCCGTCCCAAAAATAAAGCCAAGATTCTATCCAGTCCAAAAGCGATCCCTCCATGGGGAGGTGCACCAAAAGACAATGCATCCAACAAAAAGCCGAATTTTTCCCGAGCTTCTTCTTCAGAAATTCCTAAACGTTTTAGTGCTGTTAACTGTACTTTTTCGTTGTGAATTCGGATAGAACCACCTCCAACTTCAACCCCATTGATGACCATGTCATAAGCACGAGATCGAATGTTTTCTCCGTATTTCTGAAACTTTTCATCATCCAAAAGAAGTTCCAAATCTTCTTCGACCGGTGATGTAAAAGGATGGTGGACACTTTCCAATTCTCCTGTTTCTAAGTTCCTTTCAAAAAGTGGAAAATTTACCACCCAGCAACAAGCATATTGATTTTCAGGAATATAGCCAAAACGTTTTGCTAAGTGTATCCTCAAATTACCCAAAGTATTATGAACTATCTTATCTTTGTCAGCAGCAAAAAACAAAATGTCTCCTACTTTTGAGTTAGTTCTCTTGATGAGTTCGCTTAGCAATTCATCGCTGAAAAATTTTGTGATGGAGGATTTTAACCCTTCTTCTTCGTGTTTCATCCAGGCAAGTCCTCCTGCCTTGAAGTCTTTTTTTACCCATTCTGTTAAGTCTTCGATATCTTTTCGAGAAAGAACACCACCTCCGGGCACTCGTAATGCTTTGACTCTTCCTTTTTTTTCCAATGCATTTTTGAAGACCTGAAACTCAGATTTTTCGGCAATGTCGGCTATATCCACCAATTTCATATCAAAGCGTAGGTCAGGCTTATCAGAACCATAGAACTCCATAGCTTCTTTGTAGGAAATTCTCGGAAAAGGATTAGGAAGATCGATATCAAAGATTTCTTTTACTACACTTCGCCAAAGTTCTTCCATCAGGTTCATGATCATGTCTTCGTTAATGAAACTCATCTCGATGTCTAATTGTGTGAACTCAGGCTGTCGGTCGGCTCGTAAATCTTCATCTCGAAAGCACTTCGCAATTTGATAATATCGCTCAAAACCGCTTGCCATCAAAATTTGTTTGAATAACTGCGGGGATTGGGGTAAAGCATAGAATTTGCCGGGTTGCAAACGTGATGGAACTAAAAAATCTCGAGCTCCTTCAGGTGTGGATTTGTTCAAAATCGGAGTTTCGATTTCTAAGAAATTGTGGAAGTCTAAAAATTTGCGAATGGCTAAATTCAGTTTTGATCTCGTGATGATGGCTTTTTGCATGTCATCTCTACGTAAATCCAAGTATCGGTATTTAAGCCGAACTTCTTCCCCTACTTGACTATATTCATCCAAGCCGAATGGAAGCGCTTTTGATGTGTTTAAAATGTAAAATTCCTCCACAAAAACTTCTACTTCTCCTGTGGGAAGTTTAGGGTTTATGGTTTGTGGACTTCGTTTCTTTACTTTCCCCTTGATGGCTAAAACATATTCATATCGAATAGTGGTTGCGAGCTCATAATTTGACAAAAAAGACTCCTCGAAGACAATTTGGACAATCCCTGAACGGTCTCGAAGGTCTACAAAGATAATACCTCCTTGATCTCGATAACGAAATGCCCATCCTACTAAGTGAACCTGCTCTCCTTCATTTTCTGCTCGCAGGCTTCCGCATGGTATACGATGACGATAAATAAAATCAATTACTTCTTTTTGTTTGGTATCAACAATAGCTTTTTCTTGAGAAATCATAGGGTAAGTTTTTTTATTAACTTTATCATGAGAAATAAAAATTCAAAAGATAAATTTATTTTCTTAGTGATTTCTCGATATAGGGATAAATTTTTTCTGCCATGAGGATGTATCCTTTTTCGTTAGGATGGATTCTATCTCCTAAGGTAAGGGATGGATTTTGCACAATTTCCCTCAAGACATCAGGTATGAGCTCCAAATCTTTGTATTCTTGTTTGAGTTTTTGATACATGTTTTGGTATTCTGACTTTCGGGGTTCAAAGATAGGATCAAATTCTATAAGAAACAGTTTTATCTCTGAATTATATTGATAAAATAATTTTATAATTTTTCTAAAATTTTCTAAGGTTTCCTTTGTAGGGATTTCGTAGAAAAAGTCATTGGCTCCCAGGTAAATAACTCCAACGATAGCAGGTTTATGTAAGCGAAGTTGGTATTCCAGTCGTTCTAAAGCTAAGCCTGTGGTATCTCCGGGAATTCCCACTTTTGTAATCACTACGTCAGAATTAATTATCTTTCGCTCCCGCAGTTTTCTTTCAATAATAGCTGGATATGAATAGGAAGGATGAACCATATATCCATACGTCAAGCTATCACCCAAAAAAAATATGTGCTTTTGATTCTTTTGATGCATAGAGCAAGAAAATACAAAAGCAATCAAAAATAAACTAAAATTACTGTAGATGGACATCTTTACTGAGATATAGTTGGATTTTTTTGGTTTCCTTCAGAACTGTGCCAGGTGGAGGGATTTGTTTCGTTACGTAGCCACTACCATAAATTTCTAATGTGATTTTGGTCTTTTGATTTTCGTTATAAACATCCAAAACCTTGCTTTTCCAATAAAGGATTTCTTTTAAAGAACGTTTTTCGAAATTAGGGATTTTATCTGAAGAACCCTCAAGGTCTTTAAAATCAATCTTTTCACTTAAATCTTTTGTAATTAAAACCTTTTGATTTTTAACAGGAGAAAAAAGATAATTTTTTGTTCTCGTAAGGAACTTCGAAAAAGCAGGGGCTGCTAAACTCCCTCCTGTGTATGATGGACCCACATCATCAAAAATAATCAAAAGAGAATACTTCAGTTTTGGGTAAGGAAAAGCTCCAACAAACGATACGGTATAATAATCAGAATAACCAAAAGGTGTGGATTTTTGAGCTGAACCCGTTTTTCCAATCACCGAAAGAAAATCCACTTTTGCTAACTTTCCTGTTCCCTTTTCTACTACGTTTGAGAGGTAGTGTTTGATTTCGTCGGTGGTTTTTCTTCGCAAGGAAAGGTTTTTGACTACAAGGTTAGATCTTTCTAAAACCCCTTTTTTCTCAGAAAGGATGGCTTTTACCAAAATGGGTCTTATCCAGACATTGCTTACTAATGCATTGAAAGCAGCAAGAATTTGAATGGGGGTTGCTGACATACCTTGTCCGATCGGAAGATAGTAGTAGTGAGACTCCACCCAATTGCTAAGCTTGGGTACATAGCCTGAGTGCTCGAAGCGCTCAGGAACAACTCCCGTGGGATTTCCAAAACCAAACTCCGTCAAATACTTGAGGATTTGTTCTTTGCTGAGTTCTTTTGTTAGCTGAGCAATACCCACATTACAAGAAACCTCAATGATTTTTTCTAAGTTTACTTTTCCATGAGCAACAATCTTTCCATCACGAAGACAGCGAATACTACCAGTTTTGAAGTGATACTCCCCATCACAATGAACATATTTTTCTGTGATATCTGGTTTTTCGTTGATTAGCATCGCAGCAAAAAATGGTTTCATCAAAGATCCTGGCTCAATTGCATAAGAAATTGCCCAATTAGATTTTTTTATCGCATCTTCTTTGTAGTATTCATTCGGATTATAATTCGGGATATTTGCCATAGCTAAGATTTCTCCTGATTCATTGTCCATCAGAATGCCTATGGCTTTGCTTGCCTTTGATTTTTCATAAAACTCAATCAGGACCTTCTCGAGCTCATTTTGTAAAAAAGAATCAATTGTGAGTTGGATTGAAACTCCTTTATGGATATCATCAGGTGTGGTGAGCACATCTTCGTAATATTTTTCAATGCCTGCAATGCCTTCCATTGTGTCGTTTTGCACAAATCCAATCAGGTTTGAGGCTAAGCGGTTAGCTGGGTAAACACGTTTATACTCAAAATCACGATAAACTCCGGGAAGACGTAAATCCAAAATCAACTCAGCAACATAATTATCAATTCTCCTTTCCAAAAGAAAATAATTTCGGTTTTGATGAAGATAAAGTTTTTGTAAAATGCCATTTGCATCTAAGTTTAAATATCCAGCAAGTAGTTTGGCAGTTTTTTCTGGGAACATGATTTCCTTGGGATTGATGCCGATGGTGCTGGCTTCTTCTGTGATTGCCAAACTCATCCCTTTTCTGTCTAAAATTGAACCACGAAGGATTTTTTTGGTTCCTTCTCTTGGTTTGTTTTCTTGGAAAATCTCACTAAGATAAATAATTCGAATGAAAACCACAACAAAAAGAAAAATAAAAATTCCAACCACAAAAAACAACCGTCTTTGTGATTTATTCAAATCAAAAGACATAAATCACTCTTCCGATAATGCGATCTTTAGGAATAAAGCCAAAAATCCGACTATCTCGAGAAAAAGTGTGATTATCTCCTAAAAGTAAAAACGTGTCTTTGGGGACTATGCCTGATTTTCTTATTCCTGAGGTGAAGTAATACTGTATATGGGGTGGGTAGCTCTTTAGTTCAGGAGGTAATTCGAAGATTGGCGTAGAGTGAGCTTCTGGCAAGAAATCAATTTGTTGGTAGATAGGAAAGATTTTTTCGTTGATATAAAGTTTTTTGTCTTTGAAGGCATAGGTGTCATTTTCTTTGGCAATGAGTCTCTTGATCCATGTTCGATTTTTTGTGATAGGATCAGGGAAATCAAACACAACAAGATCGCCAACTTGCAAATTCTCAACCGCATGATTGAAAAAAGGAAGCTTGAGCTGTGATTTACCTGTAAAAAAAAACAAAAAATAAGATAGATTCCAGTTGTAGAAAAATTTATCCACGACAATGAAAGAAAACTCCCGGAGAGTAGGTTCCATGCTTTTTCCTCTGACGAGGCTTATATCAATCCCATAGGTTTTGATCAAAAAGATAAGAAAGAGAACCAACAGAAATGGTCGAAGGAATCGAAACCTACTCGAGAGGAAATAGAATCCAACAACAAAAGCTATGTAAAACGTAATTCCAATACCAAAAATCAACGAAGGGGGAAGGAACCAAAACCAATACCCATGAAGAAGAAAAAGATTGATAAAAAATAAAATCAAAATCAAATAAAAAAAAGACTTTACAAACGAAAAAGTTTTCAGAATCTTGATTAGGATATTCTTTTTATCCATCGTTATGAACAAAACAATCATGAAACCTGAAGAAAATCCACTATTGGTGGAACTTTTAAAAATTGATGGGAATACACTCAAGCGTTTATTGACGATTTGGAACATAAAAAAAATTCCCAAGGATAAAAAAAATCAAATCAAAACTTTAATGGCTGTAATGTCGGATGAGTTTTACGTAAAGGGCATATTAGAAAAGTTAAGCTCGATACAAATCCAAATATATTTAGAAATCCTCTCTGTTAAAGATAAAGTTTTAACATTAGGAGAGATTGCAAGAAAATTCTCTCTACCCCCCAACAATGCAGAAGTAGAGTTAGGGGTTTTAAAGCGATATTTTTTGGTATACCAAAGAAAAAACCGAGAGCGACTTACTAATACCTTAGATAGATACTATGCGTATCCACAAAGTGTTAATGCCATTCAATTTACTGAAAGAAAACCACAAGAAATCTTTCAACAACGAATAATTGATGTTATTGAACGAATAAGAAAAGAAGGAAAGTTAAATACCTTAAATCCCATTTGGCAGACTCATGAAAAACTCACTGATACTCAAATCCAAGAAAACATAGCAAAACTGATTGGTGAGCTCAATGAAGTAGAAGAAGAGTTAGTCTTAGCTGCCTTCAAACAAGGAGGAATATTAGAAATAAACACTGCAAGAGAAATCATAGATAAACATAAACTCCATTGGGAAGAAGTAATAATCAAACTCCATAAACAGCTTTTGCTTATTGATGAATTCTTCGTGGAGGAACGATTTGTTCGAATTCTTGTTATGCCAGCAGATGTATTCGACTACATTGTCAAAAATCCAATTGTTCCAAAAGCTCCCAAAGGAGTAAAAAAATCATTAGAAAAAATCACCGACAATCAATTGGATTTCTTTATCAACATCAAAAGGACAATCGCTTATATCCTCAAACGTGGAATTACTTTATCGAAATCAGGAAAGTTAAAACAGACTGACCTACGAGATACAGAAAATATTCTTCTTCCCGTTGACATTCAATTATTCAAAGAAAAAAGTCAAATCTATCAAATTGAACTGACTTTATCTATCATGCGTGTTCTGGACATCCTTCGGATCAAAAAAGACGACGTAGTTTTACGAAACGACTGGGAAGACCTATTGAAAAAAGATCCACTAGAAATCCTGAAGAAAACTCTAAAAGCCATCGAAGAAATAGAAGAAAAACTGGTGCGCTACGAAGAAGTTTTTGAACCAGTTCATGTTCCTTTTTACAAGAAGAAGGTTTTTCAGAGTGTAGTGAAAACGTTGTTAAAACAAGAAAGAAATATTTATTACGTAATCATGGCATTACTCATTAGAGAAAACATTATTTTAAAAAATGATTTTACCATGAAGGATTTTTCTGAACGTCTTTCCGCTTATGAGAAAGAATTAGTGTCAGCTCTTTTTTATCTTCAGCTTTTTGGATATTTGCAAGTAGAATATCCCGATCGTTGGATTAGTTTTTCAAAATTAGGATTACACATGGTTAAGAAAGAACCCTTAAAAAAAGAAAATCAAAAAGGTGGAGTTTACGTTAACCCTGATTTATCTATCATTGCCTTTCCAGAAAAATTATCCCTCTCAGGACTCTATTATTTAAAAACTTTTTGTGAACTAAAATCTTTCGAAAACATTTACACATTTCAATTCACGCGAGATTCTTTCTTCCTTGCTCTCTTGATGAAAGAGGATCCAAATGATTTTATAAATTTTTTAAAAGAAGTATCCCCCACAGATTTGCCTCAAAACCTGCTTTTTTCTATCAATGAGTGGAAAAACAATCTCCCCTTAGTAACCATCACCGATGAATGTGTGGTGGTAAAAACAAAAGAATCACAACATATGGAGCTTTTGATTGGGCAAATTTCCAACAAAGATTATATTATAGAACAACTAACC
Organism: Leptospiraceae bacterium; assembly: GCA_025059995.1. Taxonomy (NCBI): domain Bacteria; kingdom Pseudomonadati; phylum Spirochaetota; class Leptospiria; order Leptospirales; family Leptospiraceae; species Leptospiraceae bacterium. The sequence continues at coordinate 125,791 of JANXCF010000001.1, read as the reverse complement.
CCAAACACTATTATAATCGAACAAGAAGCCATTCCCGAGTTAATTGAATTGGCAGAAAAGATGAATTTATTAGTAAAGCTTTATCGATGAAACTTTGGAAGTTTTTCTTCTTTTTATTGCTTTTGCAATGTAATCACCAAAAAAGCGAGAAATTAGTAATTTCTGATTATTTGTTTTTGTATAAAAATCCAGAAACCAATGAAATCATCCAAAGTGGTTTTCCCATAGCTCTGATACCAACAGAAGCGAAAGTAACTCATTTTCTGTATTTAGAACGAATGGGATTTTGGTCCCCTGAACAATACGCCATCCGGCTTGAATTCCCTCATCAGAATTACGAGGAGGTTGTGAATGATTATTTATCGTTATTACGGGATTATGGTTGGCAGGTTCTTCAGTCTAAACAAATCAAATCAAAAGAGAAGCAATTTTACTTCATCAATGCTCAAGATTTTTTTAATCGAAACTTGAGTGTTTTGATCGAAAAAACCTTTCCGATAAAAGTAAAAATGTTCATAAAGAAAAGCACCGATGAATGATAACACATCAACCAAAAACTTTCAGTTGTTTTTTCAAATTTTGATTTTAATGTTGATTTTGCTGGGCTCGGTATTTTTGGCATTCTACACTTTGCGTGCTTTTTTTTGGTCCTTCTTGATTGCCGTCCTTTTGTATTCCACCCTGGATGGCTATAACAAAAAACTTCAAAAAACTCTAAAAAACAAAGATCTTGCTTCCCTCGCAAGTATAGTAGTAATTATAACTTTAATCATCACCCCACTTTCGATTTTTTTTGTTTTGTTGGTTCAACAAATCATTGATTTTGTCTTTTTGGTTCGAGAGGGTATAGAAACCGGGAGCTTGTTTTTATTGTTTCTTCACTTTGACTCACTTGTTGAGTTTTTTACAAAGGATTCCTTTTTTTGGGTGACTTTTCTAAATCGCTTGGATAACTTTTTAATGGAATATGGAAGCTATTTAGATAGGATCAACTTTCCCACAATTGTAGGTGGTGCCTATAACGTGTTCTTGTTGAGTTTAGAGATTACGTTGAAAATCATAGTTTATCTTTTGTTTGGCTTTTTGATTCTTTATTTTCTTTTTCGAGATGGTGACAAACTTTATAACACACTTCTTGATATTTCTCCTTTTGATAGAGAACTGATTGATGAATTAAAAAACCAAATCAAGCTCACGATGTCGTCAATTCTCTTAGGAAACGTTTTGATTGCTATATTACAAGGTTTTTTTTTGGCGTTGGGATTTTTCGTTACTGGCATTCCTAATGTTATTTTGTATGGGTTTATTGCCTCGTTGGTTTCTGTCATTCCCGTGATTGGGACGGGATTTGTTTGGATCCCAGCTTCCCTTTATTTATACTTTATCAAAAAAGATCTGATTGCCAGCGTGGTGTTGGGTTTGTATTGCTATGCTTCTTACTTGATTTTAGAAAATATCGTAAAGCCAAAGATTTTAGACAAAAAACTGGGGATTTCATCGGTAGTGTTGTTTTTCGCAATCCTAGGGGGTTTGAAGGAATTTGGTGCCGTTGGGATTGTTTTAGGACCTTTGATTTTGTCCGTTTTTATTATTCTATGGAGAACAATAACAAGTAGAAAACTCAAAAAAGAGTCTGAAATCGCATCGGAGTCAAAGAATGGAAATTAATACTATCGAGAGTTACAGCGTAATCAATCAAATTGACATAACTCAAACTCCCCTGCAGTGGGAAGAGAATGTATATACACCAAAACAAATCCTGAGCCAAATAAAGAAGTTGATTACCTCTCAAAGTGAATTCAAAAACATTTGGATTGAAGGAGAAATAGTCAATTACAAACCCCACAATGACAAAATATTTTTCTCTTTAAAAGAAAATGATGTAACCTTGGATTGTGTCATATTCAATTCAAGCTCCATAAAAGACAACTCTGAGTTGAAAGATGGAAGGAAAATACGAGCTCTGGGATATATCACTTTATTCGATAAAAATGGAAGATGCCAGTTTATTGTGAGGAGTTTTTCCGTTGTTTTAGATAAAGGAGAAGTACTCAAAAAAATAGAGGAGCTAAAAGAAACCCTCCAAAAGGAAGGTTTATTTGATGAGGCAAGAAAACGAGAATTGCCAAAGTACCCCAAAACCTTGGGAGTAGCTACTTCGTTGTTTGGTGCGGCTTTACGAGACATCGTTCAGTCTGCAAGAAAACGTTTTCCTCCTATTAACATTGTCATAGCACCGTGTTTTGTTCAAGGGAAAGGAGCAGAGGAAAGTATCGCTCAAGCCATCCAACTCTTGAATCAAAGAAAAGTAGATGTCATCATTGCTGGGAGAGGTGGTGGTTCTTTTGAGGACTTGATTGCTTTCAGTAGTGAAATTGTAGTTCGTGCTTTTGCAAATTCTCAAGTTCCTATAGTTTCTGCTGTTGGACATCAAATCGATAAACCTTTATCTGATTTAGCTGCAGATAAATCAGCAATCACCCCCACAAAAGCAGTTGAAATTTCTGTCCCTGATGTTTCGGAAATCATGAAAAAACTTGATGGATACCAACGACAAATCGAATTCAGCTCATTAAATAAGATAAAATCCAAAGAAACGAAATTTACTGCTTTATCCCAGAGAGTCATTTTTACTCATCCTGAGAAAATCTTAGAAAAATCCCAAAACAGATTCGAAAATTTGGAAAAATCCCTCTTTGTATTTGCAGAAAAAGTTTTCCTCAAGATTTTTTCAAAATTTCAAATTCTAAATGAAAAAATTGAATTCCTAAATCCCCTACTCCCGCTTGAAAAAGGCTATGCGATAGTGAGAAGCAAGGATCAGCAAATCAAAAAATCCATAGAAGAAATCAAAGAAAAAGAAGAACTATACATCCACCTCTCAGGTGGATATGTGAAAGTACTCGTAAAGAAAATCCATCGAATCTCAGATACTTTTTTTAAATGATAAAAGGATTTAAGGAATTCTCATTTTCATTTTATAAATTCTTTTCATTCGTTTTCTTTAAGCGTTTTTTTACTAATTCTACATAATAAGTTTTAACTTCATTGATAAAAGAAGTAAATATTTCGTTTTTATTGTATTTACTTACTACGGTGTTGATCTTCGAGTTTATATTATGAGTATGGCATGTTTTAGCAACTTCTATTTTTATTTAGTGTATGATTCTTGGAGGTTTTTCTTCCAATCGATAAATTAGTTTGATGATCTAGGCTATCGATACTCAAAACCAAAATATATCGAGATAATTTTTCATTTCCTTTATCCAATCTGGATTGATCCTATTTCCGTTAGTGACTAGACTAGTTTCAAAACCCAACTTTTTCGCATGCTTTTATGTGTGGGACTAAAATGGTTTCGTCTTCGGCAAAATTGATTTTTCTAAAAGCTTTGTAATCTGCCAAAAGAGAGATGAGCTTTTTTTGTTCTTCAAAAGAAAGACCCTTTTCTTTGATATCTTCAAAAGTAGCATAGCAATAGATACACTTGTAATTGCATGCTTTTGTTAGATGAAAATTCGTTGGTATTAATGTTTGTTTTTCTTTTTTCCTTTCGAAAAATTGAATTGATAAGTTTTGAAGATAAGAGAATATACATTTTTTTGATTTTGACAATGGCACATGAATTTTTGTTCTACTTTGCTAAAAAAAGAGGGCAAAATTTTTATTTTCTACCATACCTATCATGCCTACCATAATTCGATAGGATGATTCAAACCATATGCGAATCAAAAAAAGTTTGCTTTAGTTTTTGTTTTTATTTTTTGATCTAAATTCTTTCCTATGGAACTGAAAAAGACGAGTTTGTATTCTTTTCATATAAGTCAAAAAGCCAAGATGGTGGAGTTTGCGGGATGGGAAATGCCTATTCAATACCAATCCATTATCGAAGAGCATCTTGCTGTGAGAAATCACGTAGGAATGTTTGATGTTTCTCACATGGGGGAAATTCGAATTCAAGGAAAAGATGTGATTCAATTTTTGGAACAACTAACACCAAATTTCGTAGCAGATCAGAAAATAGGTCAAATCCGATATAGCGTCATTTTAAATCCCGAAGGTGGTGTAAAGGATGATGTGACGATGTTTAGAGAAAATCAATACTCATTTTTTTTGATTGTGAATGCCGCAAATACGCAAAAGATTTATGACTACTTACGAAATGAAAAAAAAGAACATCAAGTGGAGATCCAGAATTTAAGTGAAGAAATCTCCATGATAGCACTCCAAGGTCCAAAGGCTGAAGAAATAGCAGTAGAAGTATTTCCTACTCAAAAAAACTACATCAAAGAATTGCAGTATTATCACTTTATAGATGTTGAATACAGCAACTCAACTCTACGAATTGCAAGAACAGGATACACGGGAGAAGATGGTTTTGAATTTTTGTCTGAACATTCTGTCATTTTGGAATTGTGGGAAACTTTTTTCAAAAAGGGTGTGATTCCTTGTGGACTTGGAGCGAGGGATAGCTTACGATTAGAAGCCGTGTATCCTCTCTACGGAAACGAACTGGACGAAGAAAAAACGCCCATTGAGTCTGGCATAGGATGGGTGGTAAAAGAAAAAGAAATCTCATACTATGGGAAAGAAAAATTGCTACTTCAAAAAAAATCAAACCCAGAGAAAATGGTGATACCATTTTTGATGTCAGATTTTGCCATCCCACGAAAAGGGAATTTGGTTTTTGATCCGACAAGTGGTCTTGAGATTGGTGTGGTTTTGAGTGGGAGCTACTCGCCCATTTTAAAAAAAGGAATAGGAACAGCTTTTCTTCCTTTCTTGTATAAAGAACCAGAAAAAGAAATCCACATCGAAATTCGAGGGAAAAAACAAAGAGCCTATACTATCAAACCTCCTTTTGTTAAGGGTTCAGTGAAGAAAAAATAAAAGCTATTTTGCGATCAGACGACCTAAGAAAAAAAGAGAAAAACCAACAACAAAGTTGCCAACCAAATAAAGAAAAAGTTCATACCAACGACCTTGATTCATCAGGTAAAAAGTTTCATATCCGAAGGAACTAAAAGTAGTAAGTCCGCCCAAAAATCCCACTAAAATCATTTCTCTATAGGGAGAAACGATAAGATTTCTTTCAATAATGATGACTGAAAAAAAACCGATCAAAAACATTCCTATGGTGTTGGCAAGAATGGTTCCCAAAGGAAACAAGGGGAGGTATTTTGCGCTCATTCTGGATATTAAAAAACGCAAAAGCGAACCAATACCACCAGCAAAAAAAACAAGAAAAAAACTCATGCCTCCTCCTTGAAGAGAATCACTTTTGCTTTTTCGTATGTCAAAAACCCACCAACCTTCGCTTCGGAAAAAATTTTTTTTGTGATTTCTAATGCTTTTTGGATGCTTTCTGAGGTGTCGCAGACTTCAACTACTACTGGCAAAGCATCAGAAACATCCAAAATCCCAGCGGAGTGAATGATTTTTTTTGCCCCATACCCTGCTATTCCGTGAAATACCGTAGCTCCCGCAATCCCTTCTTTTAGAAAATTTTCTAAAAGTAAATTATACACAGGCTTGCCTTTTAGTTTGTCCTTGTCTGTTAGAAAAATTCGAAGAAGAACTAGTTCTTTTTCTTCATGCATGTTTCTATTTTGTTTATTGATTTGATTAGTCAAGAATTGAAGCAAAGTATCTATCTTATGTTATCTTGTCGTTTGTGCATTTCTTCAATTTCTTTTCGAAGTTTCGCCATGTTGATGTGTTTTCCCGGACATTTTGTGTTTTGGATTTCTCGATGTCCAAAAATTCGCTCTGGAGGAATGTCGTATTTTTTTGAGAGTTGAAACACTAAATTCAGTAGAGCTTCGTATTGCTGTGGAAGTGGTGGATGTTCTTCTAAGTTCCCTACAATTACGATGGAAATTCCAAAAGTATTTACAAGCCAATTTTTCGTGGAATAACCGCTTTTTCTTTTTTTCCATAATTCACTTTCTTCAATTTGTCCTGGTATAGTTCCCATGCTTCCATTGTTGATGACAAAGTGATATGCTATGTTATCCCAACCTTTTTCTTCTTGGTGAAGTTTTTTATAGTATTCTAAATTTCCAATATCTGAAGCAGAATGATGAATAACAATATATCGCCATCGTTTTTCTTCCCATAGATACTTCAAAAGCCAAAAAGCAAAAACAAAGATCAGGAAGAAGGTAAAATAGAATTTGAGCTTTGATTTCATGGGGCTCAAGATGTCAGTTTCAAATCTTATTTTCTGGGAAACAATGTTTTTATGAATTTTTCAATAAAAGATTTAATGAAAAAATTAAAGTTGAAAATCAAGAAAAAGCAAAAATAATGTAATAAGCATGAAACTTATTTACAATTCGGTTAGAACTTTGTTTGAAAAATTCTTCAAAGAGGTTTCATTGAAGGTTCGCATTACACTTTTTTTCATTTCAGCCGGTTTATTTTTTGTGATTACCTTAATTGAGGTTTTTTATTTTTATGCTAAAAAGATTTCTTTGCAAAGATTGGAAATTGATGTAAAAAATTACGTCGATATCGCATACACACAAATTCATGATACAATGCTTGAGGTTCAAAAAAGGAATATTACTTTTGAAGAGGGATTAGAAAAACTAAAAATATATTTTTATGGTCCTGTTGAGTACGCTCAGATTGAGTTCGAAGCAGGAGAATATCCATCGAAGTTTTTAGAGGTTTTAGCGCAGCTGGGCATTGATCTCAAAGAATCAGATTTGATTTACCAAAAAGAAGAAAATGGGAAAAAACTTTATATTATCCCAAAACATGACTCTCAGTTGATACTCGAACAAAAAGAAAAACAAAACTTTGTAAAGGTCCTTCCGCCATTATCAGAAAGAATTTATAAAAATTTACAGCAAATTTCAAAAGAAATTCAAAAAGATTTGGTGACTCAAAATAAATTGAGGTTCATTCGTGATTTCAGTAATTCTTCTCTAAAAATGGGAAATGAAGGATATGTTTTTGTCCTTCAATCTTATCGTCCTTTGTGGTTATTACCAAATACCCAATACCCTGAAGATTATACTTTGGAAAAAATCAAAGATAGATTTCAAAGAAATTTTCAAGGATATTTCAGAAATGAGCAGGAAAAAGCCGAATACCTCAAAATAGTTGGAGATACAGAAGAAGAACAATTTCATTACATTAAAGAAGAACTAAAAAAAATCAAGGAGCCTCCTGAACCTATATATGCGATAATGCATCCCTATTTCGAAAATGAGAATTTATATAATACGAAACAAGGAGAGGTTTTCCCAGCACGGGAGATCGTATATCGAAGAAATGGTTATTTTCGCTATGTATGGAAAAATCCAATTGATGAGCGTTTACGAAGCAAATTGGCGTATTTTAGAAACTTTACGTTTTCTATTCCAGATGAAAATCTAACATTGGATTGGATAGTAGGAATAGGTGCATATGAAGATGAAAGTTATCATTATTTAGAAAAATTTAGAATATTTTTATACATTTTTTCTTTGATACTTTTGGGGGTGATTGGAGGTTTTTACTTTTTATTTTTAAGGTATACATTTATAATACCCATTAAAAATATTATTAAAGGGATCAAAAAAGTCAATCAAGGTGATTATTATACAAGAATCGCAATCACAAGTAAGGATGAGTTAGGTTATATCGCATCTACTTTGAATCGTATGTTGAGTTCCATTCGGAAGAAGAATAAAGAATTACAAAATTATGCAAAAAAACTTCACGAAATGGTAGAGAACCAAACCAAAAAACTAAAAGATACTATTGAAGAAATCCATAGGCTAAAAGAAATTCAAGACGGTGATTATTATTTAACCTATCTTTTGTTGAAAGAGTTGGGAACTTTTCAAATCAAAGAAAAGAATATACAAGTAGAGTATCTTCTAAAACAAAAAAAGGAATTCAGCTTTCGAGGTAAAAAAGGAGAAATCGGTGGGGATCTTTGCATGGCTCGAACAATTTATTTGAAAGAGCGTCCTTATCTCTTTTTCTTGAATGCTGATTCAATGGGTAAATCTTTACAAGGTGCTGCTGGGGGACTGATTATAGGATCTGTTTTGGAGTCCATCATTGATAGAACTATCCATGCATTTATTTTTAAGAACTATTCTCCAGAACGATGGCTAAAAAACACCTATAGGGAGTTAAAACATATTTTTGATTCATTTCGAGGTTCAATGGGTGCTACCATGATCATGGGGTTGATTGATCATTTGTCTGGAACAATTTATTTCATAAATGCTGAGCATCCTTATGCGATAGTCTATCGAAATGGTAAAGCTTTTTTTATTGAAAATGCTACTCATTTGCCTCGATTAGGTGTTGATACACCTCTCGATGTTAGTAATGACTTTACTACCATTAAGATATTCAAATTAAAAGATCAAGATACTTTATTCGTTGGATCGGATGGAAAAGACGACATCAAATTTTCCAATGGGGAAATCAATTCAGAACCAGAATTATTTTTGAAAGTCATAGAGGCTCAATCAGGAAATATAAAGAAAATTTATGAACACCTGCAAGAACAAGGAGAAATTGTTGATGATATTTCTATCTTGAAGATCACTTATTACTCACCAAAAAAGCTCCAAATAGAAGAAAAAGATAAGCAACTTCTAATCCAACTCAAAAAAGGTTTTTCTAAGAATCCAGACTCAACGATTCATAAGTTGATTGAATTTCATAAAAAATATCCCGATGAACTAACAGCAATAAAGTTAATTACAAAATACTATATGAAGCAAAGAGATTTTGAAAAAGTAGCTGAGTATGGAAGTAAATATTTGGAATTAAATCCTTCGAACACCATCATTTTGTATTTGGTGTTTTATTCTTTGTATAAATTGAAAAACTATTCGCAAGCGGTGGAATTTGGCGAACGACATTATTTGAGAGATCCCAAAAATGTTAATCTTTTGGTTCAATTGGCTCAATGCCATTTTGAATTAAATCAGTTTTCCCGAGCGGAGTATTTGATTGAAAAGGCTATGGTATTGGACTCAAAAAATCCAAGGGTAAAAGCAATCATAAAAAAAATTTACAGTCGATGATTTCCATCCCTCAAACTTGTGGGATGGAAATCATGAAAATCATTTGCTTCGAGATTTATCAGTAAGAGCTTTTAAGAAAGCTACGATGTTCTGAACTTCTTCGTCTTTTAGTTGTTTGTTGAGCTGTAACCATGCCATTTTTCTTACGGCTTCTTCCAAGGTTCCCACAGAACCATCATGGAAGTAAGGAGCTGTTAATGCTACGTTTCTCAATGAAGGAACTTTGAATACATATTTGTCTTCTTCTTTCTTAGTCACGTTGTATCTTCCAAAGTCTTTTGTGTTTTCGTAGGGATTCATTACCCCCATTTTTTGATACATTGAACCACCAACTAGAGCTCCATTATGACAGCTTGCGCATCCTACTTCTATAAAGGTTTCTAAACCTTTCATTTCCTGAGCTGTTAAAGCTTTTGTGTCTCCTTTTAAGAAATCATCAAAGCGATCTTTGGTGATGAGAGTAGACTCAAAAGCCGCAATTGCCTTCGCGATGTTGTCATAAGTGATGGGGTCTTTTTCGTTTGGAAAAGCTTTGGGAAACATTTCTTTGTATTCTGCAATGGTCGAGATTTTCTTTACTACTTCTTTTTCAGAGGGCATTGCCATTTCGACAGGGTTGAGGATAGGACCTTTTGCTTGTTCCACCAAATCCTTCGCACGTCCATCCCAGAATTGAGCGATGTGAAATCCGGCATTCAAAACTGTGGGTGAGTTTCGATCGCCTTTTCTTCCTGCTATGGCGCCATCTGATACGGGTTTATTATCAACACCAGGTCCGTTATTATCTATGACATGGCAGCTATTACAAGATTGTTGATCGTTAACAGAAAGTCTTTTATCAAAATACAATTTCTTTCCTAATTCAATTTGTTCAGGGGTTACGTTTTCGAAACCAGGCATTTTTTCAGGAATGGGCTTAAAAATTTGGTTGGCTTTTTGTATGAGTTCTTTCGCTTTTTGATCTTCCTGCTTACAAGAAACATGAGTAAGAAAAATAAGAGTTGCGGTTAAAACGAAAAAAGTTTTCATTTTCATGGTTTTTGCCTCCATATCAGATAAAGAAAAAAAAGTCAATTTAGAGTCAATATAAAAATAAGATGATTCTAAATGACAGAAGCTTTAATCACTTGGAAGGAAAAATTTTTTTCGCAAGATTCGCAAGAAATATAGTGCTATAATTATTTTTAAAAAAAACTTTTAAAAATTGACAACAAATTACGTCACATAAAAATAACATGATGGTAACAAAAACATCCTTACAAACGAAATTATTTTGGACTTTTCTGGTTTGGTTTTTATTTCCTTTTATAGCTGCTTTAGGAGTGGTTGTGCTGATTATGATTAACTTTTACAGTAAAGATCAAGAGGAAGCAAATCTCCACAAAATGGAACAAATGAACAAAACGCTATTAATAGAAATAGAAGACTTAAATATGACAACCCATGATTGGACTGACTTCGAGGATCCTGTTTTGTATTTCAATGGGAAATATGATAATTTTGTAGATGAATCCATTAGAATAGCTTCGCAAAGAATCAATATCCAATTTTTTGCATCAATCAATAAAGACAACACAATAAAAGAAGTGAGGATGTTTGATCGAAACTCAAATATCATTCCGACTCCTCCAGAGGTGATAGAATATCTTGAGAAAAGTCTGAAAGATGGAAAAATCAAACACATGAACCAAAAAGGTGAGTTTATCGTAGGATATATCCCAACAAATACCTATCCCATCATGATTACAGCAAGACCCGTGATGTGGTTCAAAGAAGATTATAAAATCAGTCATGGAACAATCATTTTTGGAAGAGTTCTTGATGAAAAGTTCATGGAAAAGAAAAAATTGTTCTTGGATAGAAACATCGAAATACGTTCTGCGATGGATCTGGGTGATACAGGAGGACAGGAAATATTTTTGAGGGATAAGGGTTTCTTTATGCAAGAGGGTGTATATGTAATCAAAGACGTGTATGGTAATCCGATTTTTTATCTATCAGTGGAGTTGCCAAAGACATTGTTGAGAACAACGATTTTGGTTTTTAGTGCTATTATTGGAATTTTGTTTTTGGTGTTGGTAATTTCGTTTTTCTTTTTGCGATGGGAGATAAATAAATACATGATCAAAAGACTTCAGAGAATCGCAGAGGAAGTAGAACAACAAGAGAAAAGAAGAAAAGAAAGACAAGAAATTCAAGTCCTTACGGAGGATAAATTCGATGACGAGATTAGTTTGATTATAAGAAGTTTCAATAGGTTGTTGAATGGAATAAAAGCTGAGGAAGAAGAGAAACTAAAGTTCAAAAGATTGTTGCAGGATCAAGCGGGCGCATTGAAGAAGTTTATAGATGAATTCACAAGGGAGATGCAGGAGGAAGCCTCAGCGATAGAAGAGATTTCGGCAACAATGGAGGAATTTACTAGCAATTTGATGAGGTCATTTGAGGTGATGAAGAAGCAGTTTGATGAGATTGGATTGATAACCAAGAAGAGTGATAGTTTGAATGAGAGTATCGTTGCAACCAAAAACTCGTTAGTAGAATTGAAGACACAGGTGATAAAGAGTGAGAAAGATACATCGGAAGTTCAGGCAGCATTGGATAGAGTGAATGATAGTTTGAATAATATAAAGAATTCGTTTTTTAGTATAATAGAATTTGTTGAAGTGATAAAGGACATAGCCGATAGAACGAATTTATTGTCATTGAATGCCTCAATTGAGGCGGCGAGAGCAGGGGAATATGGGAAGGGATTTGCGGTGGTAGCACAAGAGATCAACAAGTTGGCGGAAAGTAGTCAGGAGAATGCGAAATCCATCAACAAGATAGTGAAGGAGAATAACGAAAATTTAGAAAAGAATGTAACGAATATGGCAGAGATGACCGAAAGGGTAGAGAAACAAATAGAGGAGTTGAAGAAGATATTAAGTTTATTTAATACAATGCAGGATCGGGTGATAGGTCAGATGGAGAGTGTGGAAAGTATATCTCAGACGATAAAGAAAGTAAATGAATTAACGAGGGAGGTAGAGAAATTATCTGAAGAGCAGAGAGGGAGTTTAGAGTACATAATAAAGACGATAGGGGAGATGGAAAAGGGATTTATGAATTTGAATCAGCAAAGTCAGAAACTTGCGGAGTTTATAGAGAAGATAAACGAGTATATACGATAATTGGGGATTAAAGAAATCATAAGAATTTTTTATAAGTTTGGTTTAGTATTTTCATGTTTTGAATGGAAAAAATACCCAAGAAATTTAAAACCTTCAAAATCAGGATTATAAGTATTTAATTAAAAGGTATTGACTCAAAAGAAGAATCGATTTCTTTTTATATAACTGAAATTTTGAAGGAGGATCAAAATGCCTATTACTTTGCCTGATTTACCTTATTCTAAAAAAGCCCTTGAGCCTCATATTTCTGAAAGAACGTTGGAGTTTCACCATGGGAAGCATCACGCTGCTTACGTAAACAACACCAATAATTTAATACAAGGAACGCCCTTGGAAAAAGCTGACTTAGAAACCATCATCAAAGAAAGTGAAAAAGATTCTACGAAAGTAGGGATTTTCAATAATTCAGCTCAAGTTTGGAATCACACATTTTATTGGCATTCCATGAAACCTAATGGAGGAGGTGAACCCCCTAAAGCTCTTCTCGATAAAATCATAAGTGATTTCGGGAGTTTTGAGAACTTCAAAAATGAATTCAAGCAAGCAGCGGCAACACAATTTGGTAGTGGCTGGGCTTGGTTAGTTCTGGATCCAAAAGAAAATAAACTCAAAGTGATGAAAACCCCTAATGCCGAAACCCCCTTCACAAAAGGCTTAAAGCCACTCATCACAATTGATGTTTGGGAACATGCATATTATTTAGACTACCAAAACCGAAGACCCGACTATATTGATATTTTTATCAATCACTTAATTAATTGGGAATTTGCTTTAAAAAATCTCGAGTCATAACGGGCTTTGCCCGTTTTTGCTTTAATACTGCAACATCACAGGATGATAGACATATTCAGGAATGATCTTATAAGGATCGAATTTCTTTAAAATTTTGCTTTTTTCTTCACAAATTTCATCAAAGTTCTTTTGAAAAAAAGCGGAAAACCACTTCAAACGTAAATAATGGGCTTCTGTATTTCTAAGGGAAAAAGCAGAACAATAACTTTGTCTTGCTAAGTTCAAAAGTTTTTCTTCGTTCGTTATGGAGTATTTGATGATATAAAGATCACCTAAAATTCTATGATTAACAGAATCAAAAGGAAAAAGAAAATTTTTGAGTCTGGCTAATCTTATGAGTTCATTTGTTTCGTTTGGATTCGGATTTTGTATGTGTCGATGGTGAGCATAAAAATAAAACTGGTGGATGTATATTGAATTGTATTTTTTAAATATTTTGATTTGAACAAAAAGAACTAAAGAAAAATATGAAATCGCAATCAATATTAGAATTGAAAAATATTTATAAATTTTCTTTACTAAATCAGAATTAAGACTTTCATTTCTTGAGTTGGTTTGATTGTGGGAATTTTTAGAAATCAAAATCACAAAAGAAAAGAACCAGAAAACAAACCCCGTAGAAATGCTAAAAGCAAAGGGTTCAGTAATGCCGTGAAGTATACTAATTAAAACAATGCCACCAAAAACAATAAATATGGGATGATTTTGGATAGCATCGAAAAAGGAAAAGATGGTTTTGTAAATAGTTAGTAGGTATATACTTAAAAAAAGTAATCCTCCTGCAAACCAAAACGAAACCAGATCATTGTGTAGATGGTTGTGAAAAGAACTAAAAATATCAATCATATGATGGTAGGGGAATTTATTTATTTCGAAAGTGAGATACTTAAACAAAAAAAAGGATTGAAATTCAGACGTGCCAAATAATAAACCAAAGGGATGATGGAAAAGGTAAGCAAGAGCTACTTGCCAGTAAAAGAATCGGTTTATTAATGAACCGTTCCCGTTCTTTGCCAACTTCCAAATATAGATATAAATCAAAACAAAGGTTATAAGGAAAAAAACGATAAGAATCAGATTTTTCTTATTTGTATTTAGGGGAAGTTTTTCTATAAGAGAAACAATAATAAAAAAAATCAATATCAACAAAAACCCATATATTGAAGTCTCGTTCCTAAATAGCCATAGAGTGAAAAAGGCAAATACAAAAAAATAGAAAAGATAAATTCCATAAAGGAGTTTTTTCCAATCTTTTTTAATTACAATGAGAGGTAAAAAAGAAAAAATGATAACCCAATCAAAGAACATGCTTACATGGTTTTCGTTTACCATAACTCTAATTCTGTTATGGTAAAGATAAAGATTCAGAGCAATAAAAAAACCTAAAAGAGCAAAATACCCCGACTTATAAAAAAAATAGTTAGCTAATTCTTCTTTGCGGATACGATAATCAGAAAAAATTAAATAAAAACAAAAAAGGGATGTAAGGTAAACTAAAATTACGAAAAAAGCAAGAAAACTATTACTATAAGATGTATTGATAATTGTTTGTAGTGTAATAAAAACAACAAGGAAAACAAGGGTAGATAAAATGAGTTTCAAAAAGAACTTTTTTCGTAGAATTCGAAATGTTTGTTTTTTGTATTTGGAAAGGATTAAAAAAATAGGTATTAAAGCAACGGTTATCAATTCTTGGTTGATTAAATAAAAAATAGAAATGGGAGGAACAAGAAAGGAAAACAGAAGAAAAAACGGACTCCATCGAAAATATTTTTTGTCAGAAATACTCAAAATAACAAAAATCAAAAATTGAAAGATGAGTTCATAGCGTATTTTTACGTCATGATATTCAACATTTCGAAAAGCAAGACTTACGGCTAAATTGTAAAGGAGTAGAATCAAAAATATTTCAGAAATGATTGAGATAATGAGCCAACTTTTTCGAGTAGGGGGTTTCAATTTTTTGAAGAAAATGCCTAAAAAAATGAGGTCTAATAACAAATAATAGTTTAGGGTCTTTAAAGACACAAGTTCAAACAAAACGAAGAAAACAAGGGAAATACTTATAACATAAAAAAATAGATAGAATCCAAAAAACCTTTGAGTCATTAGAGTTGTTTTTTTTATTTTCATTTCATATGCAATGAAAAAATTGACAAAAGGATGGCACTCATTGTTCAAAAGTACGGTGGAACTTCTGTTGGTGATGTAGATCGAATCAAGAATGTTGCAAACCGGATCAAAATGTATTACGACCAAGGTCATGATTTAGTAGTAGTAGTTTCTGCGATGGGGCATACTACTGATGAACTCATCGAAATGGCAAAAAAGATACACCCTTACCCCAAAGCCAGAGAAATGGATGTATTACTTTCAACAGGAGAACAGGTATCGATAGCTTTACTTGCGATAGCATTAGATTACATTGGTGTACCAGCAATCAGTTTTACCGGGGCACAAGTTCGAATATTGACGGATAGCAAACATTCTATGGCAAGAATCCAAGAAATAGATACTTCAAGACTCTGGGAGAATTTACGACAACGGCGAGTTTGTATTGTGGCGGGTTTTCAGGGGGTTGACGAAGATTTCAATATCACAACGTTGGGAAGGGGTGGTTCTGATTTGACAGCTGTAGCTCTAGCTGCGGCTTTAAAAGCAGATTCCTGTGAAATCTATACAGACGTAGATGGGGTTTACACGACCGATCCCAATAAGGTTCCTAATGCAAGGAAATTATCAAGAATCAGCTACGAAGAAATGTTAGAATTAGCAAGGTTGGGTGCGGGAGTTTTGCATTCAAGAAGTGTGGAAGTGGCATCCAAGTATAACGTCATTATTCATGTTCGTTCGAGTTTTAATAACAATCCAGGAACCTTAGTTGTACCGGAGGATCAAATGATGGAAAAGGTTGTTGTTCGTGGTGTTACGTTGAAAACTGATGAAGCCCGTGTTTCTGTGATGGATATTCCTGATAGACCTGGGCTTGCAGCTGATTTGTTTAATCGCATTGCTCGTGCAGACATCAACGTTGATATGATTGTCCAAAGCACTGGGAAAGATCAAAAAAACACCATTTCATTTACCGTTCCAGTGAATTCAATCCACATAACGAAAGAGATTGTTGAGTCTTTTATTAAAGAAATGGGGAGTGGTTCTTACGATATTGATGAAAATATCTCGATTGTGTCAGTTGTAGGAATTGGGATGAAATCTCATTCAGGAGTTGCAGCGAGGATGTTCGAGGCAATTGCAAAACGGAATATCAATATTGAAATGATAAGCACTTCCGAAATCAAAATTTCGGTCGTAGTCAAAAAAGATGCAGGTATTCAAGCATTGCAGGCAGTCCATGATGCCTTTGAATTAGATAAGGTTCAATAAACAAGTAGATGGATTCAAGATCGATTGGTATTTTTGACTCAGGACTAGGTGGCCTTACCGTCTTGGCAGAGTTGGTTCATCTACTACCTCACGAGGATTTCGTTTATTTAGGTGATACGGCGAGAGTCCCTTATGGTTCTCGTTCAAAAGAGACTATCATACGGTATAGTTTAGAGAATGCCTCTTTCCTCGTTCAGCAAAACATTAAACTCTTGGTTGTTGCATGCAATACTTCCTCGTCCTATGCTCTCCCGATTTTGAAAGAAAAATTTTCTGTGCCAGTTATTGGTGTGATAGAACCAGCAGTAGAGTCGTTTTTTGAACAATCTCCGAATTCTTCAGTGGCGGTGATTGGAACAAGAGCTACCATCAAATCCGAAGCTTATCCCAATCTGATTCATAGCATTGATCCAGAAATCAAGGTCTATGGCAAAGCATGTCCTTTGTTCGTTCCTCTAGTAGAAGAAGGAAAAATTCATGATGTGGTTACAAAAGAAGTCATAAAAGAATATTTGCAAGAAATTGTGGATTTAGAGATTGAAGATGTGATTTTGGGATGCACCCATTATCCTTTGTTGAAAAAAGCAATTTTGGAGGTTTATCCCCACCTTCGGTTGATTGACTCCTCAAAAGAAACCGCAAAGTTTGTAAAAAGAACTCTCATAGAACACAACATCATGAGTCATCGAGAAGAATATGCAACCATCAAAATCTTTCTTACTGATATCACTGACAAGGTGAGTTTTTTAGAAAAGTTGTTTCTCGAAAAGGATGGGTTTCTGATTGTGAAGGATTCTCACGTATTGCTAAGAAAAAAGCCGGAAGTCAAGTTTCCCGTTTACATCCAAGAACTCTCGTTAGAACGACTGATAATGTCTTAGTTTGTTAGAAAAATTAAAGTCTCAATCAGTGAAGATTTGAGTTGACTAAATCACAGTGAAGAATTTTACGTTCTTTTAGGAGAAGCGAGAAGTGGCAAATCTTAAATCATCGAAAAAAGACATAAGAAGGATTGAAAGACGAAGAGAAAGAAACAAAGCACAAAAATCAAGAATTAAGAATTTAAGAAAAAAAATCATTAAGTTATTAGAAGAAAAAAAGATAGAAGAAGCAAAAATAGCATTTAGAGATTATTGTCGATATTTAGATCGAGCGGCAAAAAGAAACCTAATTCATTGGAAACAAGCTTCAAGAAAAAAAAGTAGAGCTGCACTACTCATAAACAAAAAAGAAAAAGAATTATTATCGGCGAAATCATAAATGTGGGCGATTAGCTCAGCTGGAAGAGCGCCTGCCTTACAAGCAGGAGGTCAGAAGTTCGAATCTTCTATCGCCCACCACTTTTTATGATTATTACAAAAACTATTCGACTGAAGCCAAAATCCTATGGTATCCACATCATCACAAACGAAGTTATAGATTCTGCAAAGGAAATCGCTCAAGTCAAAAAAGGAATTTGTTTTTTGAATTTACTCCATACTTCAGCAGCGATTACCATAAATGAAAATGCATCTCCTGAGGTAAGAACTGATTTTAAATCATTTTTGCAAAAACTTGTTCCTAGAAACTTTCCCTTTACGCACTCAATTGAAGGTGATGATGACATGCCAGCTCATATACTTTCAAGTTTGATTGGAACGCAACTTCAGATACCCATTGAAAATGGAAGATTGGTTCTGGGGACCTGGCAGGGAATTTATCTCTGTGAATTTCGGGATGGGACGCACTCGAGAAATTTACAAATTACCATCATCGGAGAATAAAAGAAGATGATACCAGTTTATTACTATAATGAATTAACAGAAAAAAAGATCAAAGAACTTTGTTTTCGTCCTTCTTTCGAGGATCCAGAAGCTTATAGGATTGCAAACGAAATCATCGAGGAAATACGAGTGGGGGGAAAAGAAGCTCTAATCAGAATCACTCAAAGATTGGATCATTATACCCCCAATCCTCTCGTAATAGAAAGAGAAGAATTCAAAATTTCTGAAAAACTCCTTTCAGAGGAAGAAAAAAAAGCCTTTCAAAAAGCAGCTCATAATATTTATCTCTTTCATGAATTCCAAAAGAAAAATCTAAAAGATGATAAAATCGTGAATTCAGACATTACGTTGGGATATATTTATCGACCAATAAAATCAGCGGGCATTTACGTTCCAGGCGGAAAAGCTCTTTATCCCTCTTCAGTTTTGATGGGGGTAATACCAGCAAAAATAGCTGGAGTTGAAAACATCACCGTCATAACACCAGCAAATGAACGAGGCGAAATTCACCCATCTATTCTTTACTGTGCCATGATTGCGGGGGCTACTTCAATACTAAAAGTAGGTGGTGCTCATGGGATTGCAGCGGCGTATTTTGGAATAGATGTTCCACCAGCGGAAATCCTGATTGGTCCGGGTAATCGATTCGTCACAGCTGCAAAAAGCATTTTGGCTTCAACAGGAAAAGTAAAGATTGATCAGCCCGCAGGACCTTCAGAAGTTCTAATTGTAGCTGATCACACCGCAAATCCAAAGTTTATTGCAGCAGACATGTTGGCACAATCAGAACATGGAGAAGATAGTATATCTGTGTTGCTAACAGATAGTTTGGTTTTGGCAGAGAGCGTGATAAAAGAAATCGAAAGGGGATTGATAGATCGACCCTCTCGTAATGAAATCAAAAAAGAAAGTATAACGAAAAATTCATACATTATTCTTTTTGATAGTTTTGTTGAAGAAATTCAAGAGAAAAATATAAAAACGGTTACTGATAACTTTCGGAAAGCCTTTGATTTTGTGAATGAATTTGCTCCAGAACATTTAGAAATTTGTTTGAACATTTTTGATGAACCTGAGGCTTATTTAGAATATGTTCACTCGGCTGGAAGTGTTTTTATAGGAAAATATGCACCCGTGGCTTTGGGGGATTATTTTAGTGGCACAAACCATATCCTTCCAACGGGTGGAGCTGCGAAAATCTATTCGGGAGTTGGTGTGGAAACATTTTTAAAAAGAATCACATGGCAGAATACTACAAAGCAGGGCTTAAAGGAATCATCAGAATATATCGATACAATGAGTCGGATCGAAGGTTTAGAAGAGCATGGTTATTCTATCAAAATAAGAACAAATGGTCAAAAGTGAATTTAATTGATTTTACGAATCATAATCGCTGAGGCATCATCATTAAAATTCAAAATTTTTAATTCTTTTTTTAAGAAAGTCGTGAGTTCTGAAAGCGAGAGTTCTTTATTATTGATTTTTTGTAATTTGAAGTATTTCTTTAAAAGCGTGATAAATTGTTCATACTTAAGGATTTCGTTATCAGTAGTAGGGATTTCATAAAGTCCATCAGTGCAAATAAAAAGAAAATCTCCTTTTTTCAGTTGTATCTTGGTGTATAAAATCTCGTCTTTTGATTTTAATGGCAGCATACCTAGTGTTTGATTGTGTTGAAATGTCTCAATCAAGTTTAAGTTGGAATCAAAATGGTAGATGTTATTTAACGAACCGATAGCATAGATCAAACCGTTTTTGTGGATTTTTAATATAGTTAATACAGCAAAGTTTTTGATTTCGAGTTTTTTTAGGATTTGATGATAATGATTGTTTAATTCAAAATAAATTTCAAATATGTCTTCTATTTCTTTATCTATGATTAGGTAATTCACAAGGGTATTGATTTGCATTGTTAACATACCTGATTGAATACCATGCCCTGTTACATCGCCAAATATCAAAAAATAGTTTTCTTTTTTCTCTATGATTTCAATGAGGTCACCTGAGACTTTATCCAGAGGTTCGATAAAGTAATCAATTTGGAAATTCATTGATTGGATTTTTGGCGGGTAAAGTTGAATTTGGATTTCTCGTGCCAGCTCTAAATCCTTTTCTCTCGTTATATTGACTTCTTTTAGTTTGAGTTCTAATTCTTCTCGAAAATGCCCATAAATTTCTAACAAAAACCATAGTAATAAAGAATTAAAAACAAGGTCATTAAAGTATTGAAGCATTAGTTCCTTCTGATGGCTTTGTATTCCATCAGCAAATTTGATTAAAATCAAACTTAGATAAACAAAAATCAGAAGAATAATATATATCAAAGAAACTTTACGACTATAGGTAAAGTGCAAAATAACAATAATAGAAATAAAAGACAAAAGATTTAGAGGTGGGATGATGAAATTCGAAAAAAGTTGATAGGTATTGATAATAATACCAGTTAAAATCAAAAAAAGTAAGGTTGCTTCAAAGTATTCAAAGCTATAGGAAAGATTGATGATGTAAGAAATAATAACTATAGAAAAATATGAAAATGTAATGATTAAGTTAATATCAGATTTGAGATGAAAGATAATGTAAAGTAAAATGTTTATGATAAGAAACACAGTAAGACCATTGTAGATTCTTAAGCGTTGGCGTTTGCTATGAGATAAAAGAAATTTGTGATCAGCTCTTAAAAAGCCATCAAGGAATCGACTCCCCAAATCAAAAAAAAATTCCCTTTTTTGGAAAATTTTTAGATAAATTTTTTTCATTGAGTATTTACGAAAAATGTATGTTTTTCAAAAATTCAACAACTTCCTTTTGGGAAAAATCCTTCAATGGATAAATTCGAATATAAATGATTACGTTTGCATCAAAGAGTAACATTTCGTAGTAGGATTTTGTCTGATTTGATTTTTCGTATGAAACAAAATAGATTTCTTTTTCCAACGATTTTCGTAGATAGTTGTAGTGTTCCTTTGTGTTTTGATTCCATGAAAATTTCACATCAATAAAATCAAGAACTTCTTGGGGTTTTATTTTCATTCTATCTTTTTGTTTCACGAGGAAAAAGTGAAAGTATAATAAGAGTTCGGTGTTGTATAATACAAAAGACATGTTTGATGGGGTTTTTTCAATCAAATAAAACCACTTAAATCTTGGATCTTGATAGATATACCAATAGTTTGGAATTTTTAACGTAAAGCCAAAAAGATTAGAGATGATTTTAGTTTTAGAGCTTGTATCTTCAAAGAAAAATATGGGATCCATTTTTAGGTAAAGTTGTTTGTAAGTTTCGTTTTTTATCATGTTGCTGATTAATTTTGACGCTTCGATTTGGATTTTTCGATCAGAGCAATGTTCTAAGCTTTTCCAAAGAAATAAAGCTTCTTGAATTCTTTTTCTTTTCCATAGATTTTGGCTTTCGGCGAGATAAAAGTCGCATTCCCCGTCAACAGGGATCAACAATTGCCATTGAGTGGTAGAATCAGCATAATTTTTTTTAAATTCATTCCATGAAAACTCTAACGATGAGCTTTGTAAATCCAAGAAAAACTCTCGGAACTTTGAATCATATATCCTTTTTTCTATCGCAGGAGCTTCGATGATTTTTCTTAAATTTGAAATCTCTCCATAAATTTCGTGTTTCAAAAAAGAAAAATCTTCACCTCTGAGTGGTAAGAAAGAAAGCGAAAATAAAAAAAACTTCGTTAAGTGGAATGAAAAGGTGGGGGGCTCCCACCTCATGGGTTATTCTTCTAAGGTCGAAATATCACCTGGATCCAATCCTAATTCTTTTGCTTTGAGTAATCTTCTCATGATCTTTCCGCTTCTTGTTTTTGGAAGCATATCGACGAAATCGATTTCTGATGGTGTTGCAATAGGACCCAATTCTCTTCGGACATGATCTCGCAAGATTGCCTTTAGGTTTTCGCTAGCCTCATGTCCTGGACGTAATACCAAAAAGGCTTTGATTCTTTCTCCTTTTACTTCGTCTGGTAATCCAATCACAGCTGCTTCTGCAACTGCTGGATGAGAAACAAAAGCACTTTCAACTTCAGCAGTTCCGATTCTATGTCCGGCAACATTCATTACATCGTCGGCTCTACCAAGAACAGCAAAATAGCCTTCTTCATCATAATAGGAAATATCACCGCAGGAATAAGAACCTGGAATTTGATTCCAATATTCCCGATACCTTGCGTCATTGTTCCAAACAGTTCGTAGCATGTAAGGAACTGGTCTTCGAATGACTAAAAGTCCTCCTTTATTGGGTGGAACCTTGTTTCCTTGAGCATCGACCACTTCAGCGACAATACCGGGCATTGGTTTTCCAGCTTTTCCTAATTTGGCTTTCATAGAAGGAAGTGTTCCTAAAATAGGGGAAGCTACTTCTGTTTGCCAGAAATTATCAACCACCATACCATGATCTTTCAATATGACTCGTTGTGCCCATGCTTGAGCTTCTGGGTTGAGGGGCTCTCCTGCCGATGCCAAAAGTCTCAAACTCGATGTGTCATATTTATTTACATATTCTTCACCAAACCTCATGAACATACGAATAGCAGTAGGAGCTGTGAATAGAATATTGACTCCATGTCTTTCTACAATTTTCCAAACAATACCTGGGTCAGGGTAGTTAATGGCTCCTTCTCTTGCTACCACAGTTGCACCAGCAATCAGAGGTCCATAAACGATATAACTATGTCCTACAATCCAGCCAATATCTGATGTGCTCCAGAAAATATCACCATCTTTTATATCATAAAAAGCCCGGGAAAGATAATAAGTTCCAACCATGTATCCACCATGAACGTGAACGACTCCTTTGGGTTTTCCTGTTGTTCCACTCGTATAGAGGATGAATAATGGATCTTCTGCATCCATGATTTCAGGATCGCAAGTTTGAGGCTGATGTTCTATCCACTCTTCAAAATCGATTTCTCTTTCTGATGATAAATCAATGGGTGGTTTTTGTCGTCGATGAACAACGATTTTTTCGATGTATTCTAACCCTTCGATTGCTTCATCAACGATGGGTTTTAAGGGGATTACTTTCCCATTTCGATACGTCACATCAGAACAAATCACCACTTTTGCTTTTGAGTCTTCAATTCGACTTCTCAGTGCTTGAACCCCCATGCCAGCGTAAACCACCGAATGGATAGCTCCAATTCGCGCACATGCTAGCATAGCATAAATACCCTGCAAAGTTAGAGGCATGTAGATAATTACCCGATCACCTTTTTTGACTCCAATGCTTTTTAGAGCATTAGCGACTTGACTTACTCTTCTGAGCAATCGATCATAAGTAATCAAAACTTCTTCACCAGTTTCAGACATCCAGATAAGAGCCACACGATTACGGTTGGCACGTTTTTCACCAACCACATGTCGATCGAGAGCATTTACGGTTATATTTGTTTTTCCGTTGATGAACCATTTATGATAGGGAGGATTGAATTCTAAGACTTTATCCCATTTTTGATACCAAAATAATTCATTGGCAATGCTTGCCCAAAATTTCTCAGGTTGTGTGATGGAGTATAAATACACGGCTTCATAATCTTGGATTAAAGCGCCTTTTTTTAAAAATTCAGGTGGCTCAATGATTTGTTCTTTTTGGGAAAGGGTTTCTATTGTCTGGGAAACATTCGCTACTGTCATAGTCTCTCCTTGTGAAGTGATGTATGAATCGAAATATAACTATAAATGCAATGTTATTTTGAAGTCAATAATAATTACGACCTCATTCTTATTTTTATGATGATTTGATTTAACTCAAAAAGACTTTTCTAAAAAATCTAACTATGATAACTTAAAAATATGAGGATTTATTCTAAGATTTTTTCTCATTTATATGATCCTGTTATGCAAGGTTTAGAGAAAGGTGTTTTGCACGAAAAAAGAAAGTTTCTACTGCGTGATGTGGAGATGCCCGTGCTTGAAATTGGTTTTGGAACAGGAGCAAATTATTTTGCTTATCAAGATAGAGCGGATTTAAATTTGACAGTGATAGAAAGATCCCCCTTCATGATAGAGAAATTTTATAAAAAATTCCCAAAAAACCAAAATGTGGTAATTTATGTAGACTCCATTGAAAATGAAGCTCTAATAAAGAGTCTACCGAAATTCAAATCGATTGTTTCGACATTGACATTGTGTTCTGTTTCTAATTTAGAGAAATCAATTAGAAATGTTCTTTTTTCTCTTTCTGATGATGGGACCTTTTATGTGATGGAACATATCCGCTCAGATAAAAAGCTTTACGGAAAATTTCAAGATGTGATTTCACCTGCTTGGAAGCTCATAGGAGATGGTTGCCACATCAACCGAGAAACTGATAAAGTATTAAAACAATTTTTTTATCCTTTATTTGAAGAATACTTTTTCGCTGGTGTTGATTTTTATCTTGCTAAACTAAAAAAACGATCTTAGATTTGATCAGCGTATACAAATTCTATGGTTTTTGTTTTTTTCCAATTTTGGCTTTTCTGATCAAAGTAAGTATATTTTTTTATGCGATTTTCAGAATCGTATTCATAGACACATTTGGAATATAGGTTTCCTGATTTTTTTATTCTTTCCGTCAAGTTTCCATTTTCGTATTTGTAGCGTATTTCCATCAAGATTTGGTTTTTCTCTTTAAATACGATTGATTTGACTAAACCGTTCTCAAGGGTGATAATAAAAGGATCCGAAAATGACGAATCTTTTTCTTTGCCGACGATTTGATTCTTATCGTAAGAGTAAAAACGTGAAAATGTAAAATTCCCTTTTTCAAAAAAATCAATTCGTATGAGTTTTCCGTTTTGATAATTTCTTTTCTTTGTGGCTATTTCAAAGCCTTGTGAGTCAATATATTTTTCTTCAATGATATTTCCGAAAGTGTCATAAGTGTATTGAACCTCACCAGTGAATTGGTTGTTTGAGTTATAGATTTTCTCAGCAATCAATCGCCCTTCCCGATTGTATATTAAAAAAGATTTTTCTAAAAGTCTTCCCTCTTCATCGTAAGCTAATAAATAATATGGACGTTTTTTGATATTGCTATTTCCGTAAAGTAATGTCGGTCCTAAAGGATTAAAAATTCCTGGTTCATAGAGATCATATCCAGCTGCTTTTTCTAAGGAAAAAAGTTTTTCTCCTCCGAAAAAAAAGAGTAATAAAAAGAACGGTAAAATAAAAATACGGTAAAACTTCATAATTGCTATTTCGGTATTTTCAAAAAAAGTTTGAGGTTAATGTTGTTGTGATTTTCTCTTTGAAACGAAGTTTTCTGTGAATGGAATCTCAAGTCTTGCTATGGTTTTGTCTTTCTCGATAATGATACGAAAATAATTGGGATCAATTCCTTCACCTTTGAGTAAGATGATTACAAGTGCGAGTCCAAGTCCAGCTCCTTCCGCTTCACCGCTCATGGCTTGATCCATGTAAAACTCCGCTAAGTCATTATAACCCATTGCCTTTTTTAGTTTTTCCCTCATTAATCGTTCTTCTTGAGGAGAAATAGTTGAGTTATTGATGACTTCGATCCTAATGCCATCTTCATCAAACTCAAAATCCATTAGAACATAAAGTCCTTTTTCTTTGGATTTCTTACCATACTCAATAGCCATTTCCTCACTGAATGATTTCTTGTATTCTTCAATTCCGATAGCATAATGCTCGGAATTATTAATGTCATACCCTCTTTCTTCGAAAAATATACGTTTTTGATTGGCTTTACAACCATTGATGACTAGTTCTTTCAATATGGTATATAATGAATGAATGTATCGTTCATGCTCAGTTTTCTTTAATATGGTTTCTAAAGCAAAGAGTATATGTTTTTCTACAGAGTCTGTCATCCTATGTGTTTTTAAAGATAAGTATTTTCCATTTTTGACAACGAATTCGATATTTTCATTAATTTTCTGGATGATGGTTTCTGTCATCTCTTTCAAAATCTACATGATATCAATAAAATCAACAAAAAACTGATTTTGTTTGATTTTTAAGTGATGAATCAAAATTCCTCATTATATGAAATTAGTTCTGATTCGCCATTGTAAAGCTTATGAGTCATACGAGGATCCAGAAAGAAGATTAAATGAACAGGGTATTCAAGAAGCAAAAATAGTAGCTCGATTACTAAAAAAAACAAATTGGAAATTCAAAGAAATTTTAACTAGCCCAATCTTGAGAGCTGTGCAAACATGTGAAGTTTTTAATCAAGAATTTCATCTTCCAATTGTCCAAAGAGTAGAATTAAAACCGAATAATGCTCTTGTTTATTTTGATTCATTATTAGCTTCGTATCATGCTAATGATGCGATCATCATTGTGTTCCATATGCCGGATGTTGCTGAGATTGCGGCTCGTATTTTGAAATTACCATCCAATAATCTCTACGTTTCTACAGGTGGTATGATCGGTATTAATCTAACAAATATCCAAAGGCTTGAAGGGATTCTAGTTTTTATGTATCAACCCGAATTGTTAGATTAGGTTTTGCTTTCTATTTAAGGAAAAAACCCCGAAAATCCGGGGCTTAAACCTTAACTGGCTTTTTGAACTTTAAGTGATAAACGGTTTTGTATTTGGAGTGGTCTCTCAAAAATTCTTCTAATTCCATTTTTGTTACTTCATCAATTATGTCATAGAGAGGTTGAGGAACATACGGAATTCTCAGAAGAGCTGGTATGATCTTTCTATCCCATTCTTCGTAATATAGATCAAAATCGTCTGGTGTGAGTTGATTCCTACAATAGGGCTTATCACAGTAGAGTTCCATGGTTCTCTCAAGATTAAAAATACCATACTCATCAGTGATTTGTTCCCCCGGTTCGATGTCTTTGATGGCTATTTCAAAGCCATATCCTGTGCTGATGGTGTTTGGATCACAGCAATGATTTGTATACTTGGCTATATCCCAGCTTATGATGCGATAGCCTTCAGGATCGATATAAGAGTATCGATCGATTATACTTCGGAGAGGTTCTTTGATTTTTTGAAAATCCTCTTGTGAAATCATGATCTCGAATTCATCTTTCACATACACTATGGTTCCCATGGGAATTTTTTTCGTGGCGAAAACACCATACCCTATTATAGGATTGACGTAACGGATCTCCGTGTCTGGGTGTATCATACTTCACCTTCATAAGGGTTTAATATAAATGTAAAAATATCAATATAGATTTCGTCAATTCTTTAAATTTCCCAAGGAAAAGATTTTGAGAAAAAAAGTTTATTCTTTGTGATTGGCTTTTTGAATAACCTTCATGATGATTCAGTTAATTTTATTAAAAATCATAAATAAAAAAAATATACTTTTTATTATGCTTTTAGGTAGTGCTCTATCTTCTCTTTTAGGTTTCGAAGAATGGATGTATGTCTATCATCGAACCTTGAATCAAGCCTACATACAAAAAAGATTGAATGATTACCAAAATTTGTGTATCACGGGATTTCAAATTGACTCCAAAGGAAATCTCTTAGTTCTCTTCGATTTGAATTCATATCAGAAACTTTTAGAAAACAAACGAGTTTTTATGTTAATATCATTAAAAAGCACAAAGGACGGAAAGGAATTCTTGCAATCAGAGAAGACTCGTTTTGCCGGTATAAAAAATATAATGGAATTTATAAAAAAATATAATTATTTTAATGTTCATATTGATTTTGAATATCTTTCAGAAAAAGAAACTTTACCCTTTTCTTTTTTTCTACGAGATTTACAAAAAGAACTACGAAAAGAAAACCGTCCCTTGACAATAGCAGTTTTCCCTCCTATCTGGGATATGAAATATAAGGATTTTCATAATCTGAAGGTTCTTTCACCTTATGTAGATGAAGTTGTTGTCATGATGTATGATTATCACAATCCGAAAACTCAACCTGGACCTGTTAGTGAATTGTCTTGGATTGAAAAAAACATTCAAGAAATCTTAAAGTTCTTTCAACCCGAACAGGTTTGGTTAGGACTTCCTTTGTATGGTTATAGTTGGGATTTCGAAAAGAAAAAAGTTTCTGTTATTGATTATACCAAATTCATAAGGATTTTAAATGATTTTAAGGATATTCAAATCACAAAATCATCAAACTATGGATACAAACTTGTATATCAAAATCGAAATAAAATTTTGTTTTATCCAGATGAGGAATTTCGCCAAAATGCTATAGAACTCGCTAAAAAAAACAACTTAAAAGGTGTAGCCTATTGGAGGTTAGGTTATGAAAAACAAAAATAACCTTATGGTGAATACCATAAGGTTTATGTGTCAGGTATAGGTTTGGCAGGTTTTGGTGGACTTTTATCTTCTATAATTTCAACAGGCTTTTTGTCTTTGTAATAACGAAATCTAATCATCACATCAACTTCATCCTCAAAATTCAAACCTCGTGCATCAACTGTATCAACGTGCCATTTTTCAGGAACGCGAAAATCAAAGATAGGATGTAGGTTCTTGGGGAGGACATAAGGATTTTTTGACCAGTTCATTTTCACTCCATGTAGTGAGGGGATTTCACCAGGCTGATCATCACGTTTTTCTGTTTTGCCGAACTGGTTGTGTAGTGGATAGTTATCGTAGGGATACTTCAAACCAAATACAAACTCTGCATTCAACTTAGCCTGTCTTGAATATTCGATTGATTTTTTATAGTAATCAATTCTCTTTAAAAGCATTTCTGGTTCTATTTCTTTTGTTTTAGCAACGTCTTTTTCAAGAGCAATAGCCTTCATTCGATATTCTTTGGCAAGAGACAAATATTCATACCCTTTCTGAGCTGCTTGTTCAATCTTATATTTATTGATAGCCCAGTGGAAATTTCTTGGATCGTATCTGCGTAAATCAAGAGGGATTTCGCGAGCACGTTCGAAGTCTTTTCGAATTTTTGAACCTGGTCCAAAATCCATTGATATATCAACATATGACATGTCATTTGGATCATTGGGATTCTTTTTTTCCATTGCTTCTCGAAACATCATCTCTGCTCGATCAATATACTGTTGACTAAGGGATTCCAAAATCTTATCCACGACTGCTTGACTTTCTAAAAATTTTGAATATGCATTTATATAGTTTTTCTCGAAGTAGTAAATAATTCCTTCTTGGTAGATTCTTTTAGCTTTTCGATAAAGGGCTACATGAATTCCTGGATTACGAATTCTTTCATCTGGATTTTGTGGCAAACACTCAGGATAAGGATCACAAGGAAAATTAAACACCATTGGTTTCAAAAGTCTTAAGGTTTGAATCAGCTCATTTCTCTGAAGGGTTGCCTTTTCACTCACAGATTCGGAATATAGATTATCAACAAAAAAGAAAACAATGCAACCCACAACCAAAAGAAGTAAGATATTTCTTTTTTTTCTCATTGCTATTTTCCTGCTTTGTTTTTTTTATGTATCGGTTTTTGTTTTTTTGAACTTAGATTTTCGGTTAGAAATTAATCACATTTTGAAGAGATGGAAACTCTAATTTCATGGGCAAGAAAACTTGATATAGTGTGTTTCATTGTGAGTGTGAATTTTTAGTGGAATTTCGTTAAGTACTTTTTCTGGATAACCGTCATGGACTTCATCATATCTACATTGTAAGATGTATTCTCCTGGCATGATGTCATGCAAAATGTTGTCGCTTCCATTTCTTGTTGGTGTTGCGGAAACGGGAAGTAAATCAATATCTCGGTTGCATAGCCCATCGCTACATTCACGAGCGTAATATAATGCATAGTAATGCCGTGTGGTGTAAGTTCCTCCTTCGATCACGAGGGTGTTTTTAATAGAAGGATATATCATTTTCATTCTAAGAAGCAAATTTCCCCCTGCATAATTTTCTCCGTTATGAGGTCGCCTCCAATCACTAATACCAACAAAGGTTTGAATTGCGCCCGTTGTGGAGCTTTGAAACGCATGCACCATTAAGTTTTCTTTGAAGTTGAATCGGAATTCAATAATGGTAGGTATATATTCTTGATATATTGTGATGTTTTCGCTTCCTGGGTAAGACTTGTGATGTAAAGGAAAAAGTTGTGGTGGTAATATAGAGATGGAACCGCTATCTGTAGTTGGATCATAATGTAGAATTTTCAGAATATCCAAACCTGTATAATCGATTCCGTCAAATTTTGATGTGATATCGCTTTCACCTAACTTTGCATATCCTGTAAACACACTTCGAAAGAAAATCCCACCATGAGTATAGGTTCCAGCTCCGACGTCTCTGGATGGATAAACAACTCCGGTTCCGTTCATCAAGAGCTCAAAACCCAAAAACCCATTGCTTCTAATGCAGCTATTCAAATCAGGGTTAGACGTATAAATTCTGTTACAATAAACTTGTCTGGTAGGAGATAATACGTCCCAAAAATCTTCGGATGCTTTCTGAGTATTAATTAACGCTAAGTCAATAAGAGGTGATTTTGTGGAAACACGTATTTCTCCGATGTCAAAGAAAATGGGCAGGTTATCGTAATTGGGAAGTCCGTTCGTGTTAGGGTTTTCATTGGAACCAACATCCACAAAAATCTTGTTATTGTTGATTTCATAGAATTCCAGAGGACGATCACTTGCATAAGTGGCTTTAAGAATTACTATGATTTTGTTATTGAATAGCGCACTAAGGAGAGCTAAATTTGGATTTAGTGAGTTTGAGCCCTTGCAAGAAATCAGAGCTACTATAAGAATAAAAAAAATGATTTTGATCTTCATAGTTCTTAAACGATCAGTATAAAAATGAAACCATCAAACCAAAATTGTAGACAGCACCATCACGTAATTTATAATTCAAGCTATTTTGGATTCTGGGATCGTAAGTGCCGGGAAAGAAATAAAGATAACGTATGATTTTGGGTTCTCTTCGAAGTCTTTCATAGATATAGTATCCGTCAAAGCGAAGACCCACTTTAAATCTACGGCTGGCAGAAATAGAGAATTCTACCCCCCCATATAGAATAGGATTCCATCCACTAAGATTGTTTGGGCGAATTTGCAGATAAGTAAAACCTCCCCCTATTTTCGTTTGCAAACTAAAACGATTGTATAGTTGAAACAAATAATTTAGAGAAAGATAAAGAGGAACGCTCAATAATTTCTGCATGGATAATGAAGTATAGTTTCCGTAGGACGTTCCGATTTCGGTCAAAACAGGAGCAAACGAGTGGTTTCGATAGAACAACCCAAATCCCATGCTCGACTCTAAAAGCTCATCCATGGGTGTGTTAGGTGCAGGGAACGTTCCCCCAACCCAAAATCCTATTTCTGATTCGAGATCATCGTTCAGATTTTGACCAAAAATCTCAAAAGAAAAAATCATGACCAACAAGAAGAAAACAAAATGTTTCCTCATAGTTTTAATTCTTTTTTTTAGTTATGATGTAGAAGTCGATAGATTTTTCTTTCTTTTGAAGATTGAGTTGACTAAGAATTAGTTAAATTAAATTCCAAAGCCAAATGGAATTGAAAAACAAATATGCTTTGATTACGGGTGGTTCTTCTGGGATTGGTGAAGCTCTTGCTTATGAACTCGCCAGTGTAGGCTCAATCCCAATTTTGATTGCGAGAAAAGAAAATGAACTTAAACGAGTTCAAAGTGAAATTAGTTCACGTTATGGCATAAACTCATTTTCTTTTCCGTGTGATATTACTTCTTCGTCAGATAGAAAAAATCTCAAACAGTTTTTAGAGGAATTCACGAAGATTGATTTATTGATACATAATGCGGGAATAACCAATCATGGGAAATTCGAAGTTTCAACGGAAGAAGCTTTGAGAAAAACATTCGAGATCAACTTTTTTTCTGTGGTAGAAATCACGAGGATAGTCTTACCAAAAATGAAATCAATGTCTCAATCATCCAATGAAAAGAAAATGATTGTTTTGGTTTCTACACCAAGTGGTTTATTTGGAATTCCTGAGCGTTTTGCCTACTCATCAAGTAAAGCAGCAGCTCAACTCTTTATAGAAAGTATTTCTTACGAACTCCTTCCTTATCAAATCAAAACTTGTATTGTTTTTCCCGGCTATACAAAGACCAATTTGAGAAAAAGCGGAATCACAAGTGATGGACGACCATTGGATGAAGAACAAGAAAAAAACGCAAAATCTCCCGAAGAAGTAGCGAAAATCATAGTCAATGCCATTCAAAAAGAAAAGAAATATGCCTTTACAAATCTCACGGGAAAATTTATCTTTTATGGCAGGGTTCTTTTTCCGGAGTTTTTAGAAAAATTGATCTTAAAGAAAACGGCTAAAAATTAGGTTTGTAGTTCTTCGAGTTCTTTCTTTTTGAGGATTTCGATATGAGCTTCAAGAATGTTTCTTATGTGATCAGAAAGTTCATCCACACTCATGTTTTTATATTCATCAGGATAAACGGGATTACAAACCATAGCCCAAACCTTTCCGGGGTAAATTCTTGGAATTTTTCTTATTCGATCTACTGGTATAATGTATTGAGAACCCCAAATCACAATAGGTTGTAAGACTACATTTGCTTTTTTAGCAAGTATAAAAGAACCCTTCTTAAATGGTAGGAGTTTGCCATCAATCTTTCCTCTCGTTCCTTCGGGAAAGATAATCACCGACTTTCCGTTTCTGATTTGTTCTGCGGCTTCAAACATGGATTGCATTGCTTTTTTTTTATCTTCACGTTCTACGGGAATATAGCCTGCTGCTTTCATCGAAGGACCGATAATGGGAATACTAAAAAGAGACTTTTTTGCCATCCATCGGAAGGAAATATCTAAGAAGCTATAAAATATAAAAATATCAAACAAACTTTGATGATTGCTTATGATAATGGAAGGACCAGCTGTGTATATCATCTCTTTGTTATAAACTTCTATTTGGATTTTTGAAAATTTCAATATAGTTCTAGCCCAACGAATAGCAAACTTATGCACTTTTTCTTCGTTTTTGGTGATGATATAGGGAGCAGCAATGATACTATAAACTATGGTGATCAAAATCATTCCGAGCCAGTAATACAAAGACAAAATTAAATTCGTTGTTCTTTTTTTTTGTTTTAAAAACTCTTTTATATTTATGGCTATTTCATTCATATTTTGCTTTGATTTTTCTTGATTTTAGCTTGTTTGTCAATAATTAATATCATTCGTGATATCATAACGAAAAACTTAAATTTGAATTGGTTATTTTTTTAAATCCTCTTTGACATTTGGTAATATGAAGGCTAATGGGAAAAAAGTATGAGTTTTGACAATCAAAGAAACATTTCTTATCGAATGAAAGATCCAGTGATATGCCCAGTTTGTGGCATGAAATACTTTAAAGAAATGTTATTGACGGGGGGAGGTAGGCTTATTGCGGGAAACTTGACTCCTGAATTGAGAAGGCTTTATGTTCCTTCGAAAAAGTTTGGGGTGGTGATTCCTTTGATTTATCCCATTTCGGTTTGTCCTAGTTGTTTTTATGCATCCTTTGGTGAGGATTTTACGAAACTACAAGAAGAAGAAGTAAGTAAAATCAAGTTAGAAACCTCACAACGAAAAGACGGAATCCAAAAAATTTTTGGCATGTTGAATTTTGAAGAAAATCGGAATTTGGTAACTGGAGCGGCTTCTTATATATTGGCATTGGATTGTTATCAAAAACGTGGTATCCAAGTAGCACCTACCCCAAAAAAAGCTGTTATTTCCTTGCGTGCAGCATGGTTGATTGGAGATTTGCACGAGAAGTTCCCCGATCTTGGATATGATAAGATACAAAAATTTTTGTATCATAAAGCAATCGTGTACTACAAATCCCTTTTGGATATAATGAGTTCTGGAGTTGAACCTCACGATCAGTTTGTGCATCTTTTGGGTCCTGATACCGACAAAAACTGGGGATTTGATGGTGTGATCTATTTGAATGGATATTTGAATTTTAAATTCATAGAAGAATTGACATCTAACGATCAAGAAAAATTAAAGCTACTGGAAAATTCTAAACGAATGATTGGAAAACTTTATGGGATGGGAAAAGCATCAAAAGCAAAACCTTCTACCATTATGAACTTAGCAAGAGATTTATACGAATCCATTAATAAAAAAATAGAAGAAATCACTGGGGAAAAAGTAACCGAGTAAAAATGAAGTATGCTTTAACCATCGCTTATGATGGAACTAAATTCGTAGGAATGCAAATTCAAAAGGATGATATCACCGTTCAAGGAAAAATCGAAGAGGCTCTCAAAATCCTCTTTCGTTATGAAGAACGGATTGCTATGGCAGGTAGAACTGATTCTGGGGTACATGCAACAGGTCAGGTTATTAGTTTTCGAGCTCCAGGAGAAATTCATCATTTAGAAAAATTCATTAGTTCGTTCCATGCCTTAGCAGGTCCCCATATTAGTGTGATAGACGTACATCAAGTTCCGAACAATTTCCATGCGAGGTTTGATTGTATTGCCCGAGAGTATGAGTATCTGATTTATTGCGGGAAAAAAAATCCCATTTTTTTGGAAAATAAAGTCTGGCATATATACGAAGAGATCAATCTTTTCGAAATCCAAAAAGAAGCAGAAGCTCTGATTGGAGAACATGACTTCAAAGCCTTTAGTAAAAAGTCGAGTGAAGTTACGATCAGATATTTGGAATATATCAAAATCCAACAGATAGAAGAACCATTTCTGGGACTATCACTATATTCGATCCGTTTTCGTGGAAATGCATTTCTTCACAATATGGTGCGGATTATTGTGGGTTCAATGGTTGACCGTATTTTGGGAAAACTACCTTATTCGCTAAAAGAAATTTTGGACTCAAAGGACCGAACTAAAGCAGGAAGGACAGCTCCAGCAGAAGGACTCTATTTTCGAAGTGCATATTACCCAGATGTTCCAGAGTTGAAAAACTCAGGTTTGAAGTTATTGAAAAACTACCCTGTATTTGGTAGCTCTTATTACAAAGGAACCATGAAAGTTACAGAATGAAGAATTTTTGCAAAATTTAAGATTTTGTTTGTCTTTATAGTAAAACACCATTTTTTCTGATCATCACAAGGAGAAACAAAAAATGAATAAAAAAATGGTCATAGCAAGTTTTTGGGTAGTATTGATTTTAGTAGTGTTTTTAGATTGCAAGCAGAAGGTTCAAGAGGTGCAAAATCCCCAAATCAGTGAACCTATAGCAAAAGTGCAGTTTATTCAAGGCGATGTGTATTTGTTTAGAGGAGAGGAAAAACGAAAACTCCAAATCAACGAATTCTTATTCATGAGCGATGCAATCCAAACTGAAAAAAATTCAATAGTGGATATCATTTTTAGAAATAAAGGGATCGTCCGACTTAATCAAAATACGAAAATAGAACTCCAAGTTTTGTCAGAAGATAAAATACAACTTCGTCAAGACTCAGGAACAGTCATTAACCATTTGAAAAAACTAAGTGATAAAGAATCCTATACAATCACCACTCCAACTTCAATAGCAGCGGTGAGGGGAACAAGTTTCATCGTAAAGGTTAAGGATTCAAGAAAAACAGAATTTGCTTTAATTGAAGGTAAAATTGAGATCCAAAATCAAAAAGGACAAAAAGTAATCATAGATAAGCCTGGAGAAATAACGATAGAACAAGACAAGGAGCTCAAAGAAGATTTATTGAAACCACTTTCAAAAGAATCAATACAGATACTAAAAGAAATTGCAGCAAGTGATGTAGGAAATGTTCAAGAATACGCAAGCTTCATTCAAGAAATCAAAAATTCTACTGCTTTGAAAGAAATCGCAATTGATGAAGATTATGAAAAAAAAGTAAGTGAGTCCGTCTTTAAACAAAATAAAAAGTCTGTTGAAAAAGTCCAGTCAGCAGAAAAGTTAGTCATCAAAAGAAATACTCAAAATGATCCTTTAAAAATCCCAGTAAATGAGGATTATCGAAAGGATAATTAAAGTAAGTGAAATTCTATAAATTTTTTTTAATATTTCTTTTCATAAATCCTGTTTTTTCCAATCAAGAGTATCGCTACCAGCTACAGAGCGATACCGTAAAAATCGCTTTTGGTGGCGATACTCATTTTGTTTGGGGGATAGAGGAATATCAAGAGAGAAAAGGAATTAACTCTCAAATATCGTATATCAAAGAATTGCTACAACAGTTTGACTTTCGAGCTCTGAATTTAGAAACAGCCTTTTCAAAAAATGCAAAGTCGGTTGACTTTACCAACTACGTTTTTCGAAGTTCACCAGAGCAGATTCAAGTATTAAAAGACTTAGGTTTGAATCTGGCTATTTTTGCCAATAATCACTCAATGGATTTAGGTTTGCAGGGTTTACAGGATACGATTAAACACTTTCAGGAATATCAAATTCCTTTTGTGGGGATGGGAAATGATCTCAACCAAGCGTTGGAACCCTATATTGTCGAAATTCACGGTGTAAAGTTTGCTTTTTTTGCCATTTCTTTCATAGGAAGAAAAGAAGATTTTGCTGATGGAAAAAAATCAGGCATAGGAAAAGTTCATCCTCTCTTGTTTCAGAAAATAAAAGATGCAAAAACAAAACAAAAAGTAGATTACGTTTTTCTTTCTGTGCATTGGGGCATGGAATATCAACCCTTTCCTTCGGAAGAACAAAAACGTTGGAAGAATCAGTTTTTTCAGCAAGGCGTGAATTTCATTATAGGACACCACCCCCACATCCCTCAAGGGATTGAAGTCTATAACGATAAAGCAATTGTTTATTCATTAGGAAATTTTCTGTTTGGTTCATTGAACTACTATCAAGATAATAACATCGTTGCTGTTTTTCATTTCGATAGAGCTTCTAAGAAATTTATTGGGATCGAAGTCTTTCCCATTTCGGGTAAAAACCGCAAGTATGACTTCCAGCCGAAACTGCCAACATACGAAGATAGAAAAGAACTATTCCAAAAATTATATATTTTGAGTAAAAAAGAACAGCCCAATCAAACAATCTTGATTTCTAACACATGGGATAGTATGTTTTTCAAAGTGCCGGCTGAACAATAGGATCCTTTGGCGTGATAGGAATTATCTGTGGACAAGTAGCGTTTTGAGCTTCTTGCAAAAAATCTAATTTGTATTTTTGGAGGTGTTTTTGATTTTGATTTACGAACAACAAAAATTCTTTCGTATTTGCACAATAGAACTTTTTTACATCTTCTGTGATTTTGGTTTGGATCTCTTGAAACTCTTTTTCGGTTTTGAAATGATTCAGAAACATGTTGAAGAATTCTTTACTTGCATTTTCGATTTCTCCAAACCTAATAAAAGCTTGAAAGCGTAAAACAATCATTATGGGAAGACGAGAGTTTTTTGTAACATCAATCAACTTAGCGATAGATTTGGTGTTTTGGTGTTTTAAAGATAATTCAAAATAAGAAACCAAAAATTCTTCATGTTGAAAATTTCGATTCAGAGCTTCATAATAAGATTCAAGTGCTTGTTCAGGAGAACTTTTTTCTAAAATCAAACCTTTTAGATAAAAAAACTCGCCATAATTGTCCCTCATTTTTATACAACGCTGGATTTCATTTAGCGCCTTTGATGTTTCATTTACGAGATAGTAGGTCTTTGCTAAGTTAAAACAATACACAGGATGGAAGCGATTTAACAATACAGCTTTTTGAAAAGATTTCAAAGCATTTTCATAATCAAAATTAATACTTTGAATGTAACCTAACAAATTCCAAGCAGGATCAAAATCAGGATTAAGAGAAATTGATTGCTCAAGATACATTCTTGATTTGATGTAATTTTTTTGCTTGGTTTCAAAAACAGCCAAGTAGTATAAGTAGTAACTTTCGGCTTCTGGGTAAGTTTTCAAAATGTCTAATTTTTTTGAAAAGTCTTGATAATTGTCAAGAAGCAATAAAGAATTCATCTCTGCGAGGATGGATTGAATCTGTAGTTTCTTTTCGATTTTTTCGAGATCTTCTTTTTTCAAAAAATGCTCAAGAGGGACGTAATACTTATTGGTCTTGTAATTCTTAATATGGGTATTGACGTCATTCAAGAAAAAAAACAAAGGGACAAAAATGTCAAGAATCAAATTTCCACCCTTTGATGAATTTTTGCCACTCTTGATGAAGTGATTCTGGAATCAATTCCTTTATGATGGGATATGCATGATTGACAACTTCGTATTTTTGTTTGCTTCCACAATCGAGAACTATTCCTTCATAAAGAATACCGTATAACTCACGATTTTGCATAACCTCTAAGAGTTCTTTTTTAAAGATAGAATCAATCGAATGCTTCTCTTGATCCATCATATTCTTTTTGTAGTAATCAAAAAAACTTTGATGAAAAAAAGATAAGCCAATGTAATAATATTCATCAATACTTTGTAAATTTGATAAATTTATCTTATAAATATTATTTATAATTTTTTTCTTTAAAACAAATCCTTTTTCTTTCTGGTGTTCTTGATCTTTTTCTTTCAAAAATAGAACACAAATGAGATTCCTTTTTTGGATGTCAGGAAGAAAAGTAAAAGGGTTTAAACTTGGAAATAAAAGTATGTCGGAGTTAATGACTAAAAAATAATCATCAAGAAAGTTTTGGTAGATGGCATAAGAAATCCCTCCAGCGGTTCCCAAAAGGATTTCTTCTTCTGAAAAGAAAATCCGAAAATATGGAAAGTTCTTGAGGTATTCTTTAATTTTTTCTTTTTGGTAATGAAGATTGATAACAACTGAATCTACCTGCCATAAATAAAGCAAAAACAAAGAATACGTAATCATGGGATACCCCGCAATCGGAAGTAGTGGTTTGGGCTTGGTTTTTGTTAGTTCCCCCATGCGAGTTCCAAAACCCGCTGCCAATATCATGGCTTGTTTTTTATACATGAGAAAATCTTTGCTTGATTTTAGCTTTCAAATCAAAAAGATAAAGATAAATAACGTCAGGGAATTTTGCTTCTTTTTGGAGGTTTATAAGTTGATTGATGGCTGGTAAAAGGTATGATAAAAAATGCTTTTTGTTTAATTCTACTCCCAAATACAAAAAACTTCCAATGGCTTTGATAACTCGTTGGAATGCCTGCAAATAAAAAGTATGTAGTGAGTGGTCTATCTTTCTTTTTGGCATGTTTCGTAAGTCATAGTAGAAAAAAAATAATCCATTTATCAACGAGAAAGGAAGCTCTACGTAAGGATCAAAAAGAAGAGAACTCAAATCATACCAGGGAAGTCCCATTCTCGCATCTTGATAATCTATTACATAAAAATTCTTTGTTTGGATGTTCTGAAAAAGAATATTTCTTGCATGGAAGTCTCGATGGGTGAAAACAAACGTTTTTTGTTTTGTCAAAAAATCTAAGCATTCTTGCATAAAGCTATGAAACTCAAAAGTAGGTAGAGGAAGTTGATTTCTTTTTAATCTTTCCAAAAAAAATTTCCATTCAAAATCAAATTTTTCTAAGTCAAAATACCTCTTTTTTACAAAAAGTGGAATATCCTTGAGCTCATGCCAGCGTATCAATTCTTTTATGATTTCTTGATAAAAGTTTTGGATTTCATCCCAGCGCTGTTCTTTTCTGAAAGAACGAATGATATCTTCTAAATAAAGTGAACCTCCATCTTCTATTAGAAGCCATCCCTTTTGTGGCATAGAGTCAATGATTTTAGGAACTCTTAAGTTTTTTGAAATCAAGTAAAGGTTGAGTTCTAAAAAATCATCATGTTCTTTTATAAAGGGATAGGTTATGCACAAAATCAAGCTTTGATTCTGGTTCGAGACACGATAGTATTTTCGGTTGGAACCTTCTTCTGAAATTTCTGTGATAGTATAATTTTTTATGTATGTTTCTATAAAACTTTTTAAATCTTGATCAGAAAGATCCATTAATGAATCAAATCATGAATAAAGTTCCCTAATCTTTCCAATCCTTTTCGGATATTTTCTTCGCTTAGAGCATAAGATAACCTTATGCAATTATCATCACCAAACGCAATCCCAGGAACAACGGCAACATTGTGATGTTCTAACAAGAGCCGACTAAACGCCATGGAATTGGATTCGTTGGGAAGTTTTTGTTTTTGAAAACTATCATATGAATAAATTTCGGATATATCAGGAAAGATATAGAAGGCTCCTTTGGGCTTAAAAACTTTGATTTTGTTTATGGATTTGAGGATACGATACATCAAATCTCGTCGTTCACTAAAGATTTTTTTAAAGGTTTCAATGAAGGATTGATCCCCCGTTAGGGCTTCAACCGATGCTTTTTGAGCAATCGATGTTGGGTTTGATGTGCTTTGTCCTTGAATGGTATCCATCGCTTCTATGATTTCAGCTGGACCAAGAGCGTAGCCGATACGCCATCCCGTCATGCTATAAGTTTTGCTAACGCCATTGATAATGATGGTTCGATCCTTTAATGAAGGATCTACTGTAAGAACGTTGTCGAACTTTAAACCGTCATAAAGAAGTTTTTCGTAAATGTCATCCGAAACTATCAAAATATGAGGGTGTAGTTTCAGTAGTTTAACTATTTCTTCCAATAATTCTTTGTGATAGTAGGAACCAGTAGGATTGGAAGGAGAATTGATGATGATGGCTTTGGTTTTCGGGGTTATGGCATTTTTGATGTCCTCGACTTTAGGTAAAAATTCATCTTCATGTTTGGTAGTGATGATGACGGGTTTTCCCTCAGCAAACTGCACAATATCGATATAAGAAACCCAATACGGAGAAAATATGATTACTTCATCTCCGGGATTGAGTATAGCAAAAAACAAATTATAAAGGGCTTGTTTGCCACCAACACTTACGACAACCTCTTTCATGCTATAATTTAGTTTAAATTCTTTTTCGTATTTTTGGATGATGGCTTTTTTGAGTTCAGGGATTCCTCCGACAGCTGTGTATTTCGTGAAGCCTTCTTGGATAGCTTTGATGGCAGAATTTTTTATATTCACTGGGGTATCAAAATCAGGTTCACCAGCACCAAAGCCAATCACGTCTTTTCCCATGGATTGGAGTTCTCTTGCTTTTGCTGTTATGGCAAGGGTGAGGGAAGGAGTGATATTTTGCATCCTTTTTGCTAAAAAATTCATAGAGTACCATATTATTTTAAAAGATTCATGAGACAATGAAAAAAATTTATCTCACAAAATCTGTTTTTAGAACTTTATTCTACTCCACCAGCAGGACGAACATAATTGATTTCAAAAATGTCAAACTTTGTTTCTCGTAATCCCGCAATGAGAGCTTTGGATACGCCAATGTGGTATTCTTTCGTGTATTCCATAGCGGTTTTTATGAAATTTGCCATATCTTCGTTGGTAAGAGAAAAGGGACGTATTTTATCCCTTTGACGATCGTAGTAGATTCCTTCGTAAGATTTAATCGCAGTTCCCCGATATTCAAGCTGTAAGACTTTTCCAAAAAATGAATAATTTTCTACGCCACTTTTGGTAACGATGAATTTCTCAGGAAAATCTATCGGAAGATTGAGCTTGAAGGGATATGCTTTCAACACTTCGAAATTTGTTCCTAAAGCAATCGGTTCGATTCGATGGATTTTGTAGTCAATCAATATTACTTTATTGAGGTTTTCTTGGATAAACTTGATGGTTTCTTTGTTTTCTATTCTGATGCTGAATTCTACTTTTTCAATTTGGGGAGTATAACAATTCTGAAAGTCTGAGCATTCTTCATCTTCATTGTAAGAGGCGATTTCGAAAACACCTTCATAGGATTCGACAAAAATTCCTTTGGAAATTAGTTGGATTACTTTTACGATTGCTCTTCCCTCTGCATAGGTTCCGATGGCTTCGATATTTTTTATTAAAGTCAATAACAAAATACTAAAAATGATTATTCGGTGTTTCATCCTTAATCCATTTCGGAAAAATTCTATTTACAAGTAAACGATTTCATGCTCTGAGGTGTTATGAAATTTCAAAAACGAAATGGAGTTAAGTCAAACCAAATAGAAGCAAGAGCTGTTCCCGAGATTGAACTATATTTCCCTAAGTTTTCACGAAAAGAAGAAAAAAGCCTAACGTCCCAAGAAAAATGTATTTTATGCCATGGTTGTTGTATGTATATCACCGTTCCGTTAGATCCTCCTGATAATGAAGAAACTATCGAGAATTATCTTTGGTATTTATATCATCGAAATATTGAAGTTTATCTCGATCACAACGATCAATGGCAGTTACTTGTAAAAACACCTTGCGAAAATCTGCTTCCGAATGGCTTGTGTAGTATTTACGAAAAACGTCCTAAAATATGCAGAGAATATGATCCTTCTTCATGTTCTCGTGTGGGAAAAGATTACAAAGTTCTGTTCAAAACAGCCTCAGACTTTCTAAAGTTCATAAACAAAAAGAATAAAAAATAAAAGAAGGTTATCTCAACTTTTTAATCAGAAAAACTAGAACTGGAAAAATTATCAATAAGTTCGGAACTATGTTCATGTTATTGTTCTTGCTTTTTTTGATAATTGCTATATGATTGATAGTATGATATTTTTACTTTCATAGGTGTTTTATGTGGAAGTATTTTAGGTTTTACATTACACCTTTACTTTTTTTGTCATTGTTTCCGATTGTTTTTTTCGGTGGTTGGTGGTTATGGGTGCCAAGCCTTATAATTACAATAATCATGATTGTGGGCGACAGCATAAGTGGAAATGACTTATCCAAACCAAAGTATCAATACGTATTTCTTTTAAATCTTCCATTGTATTTAGCACTTCCGATTGGAGTAATGGGGCTTTTGATTTTACTTTGGTTTTCTCAGTCAGGTGATCAGGACCTTTTGTTTTTGGGGAGTTTGGTGATTGAAGTTTTTGAAATCCCAGTTTTTGAAATACGACAGGATACGAAGTGGTATCATTTGATGGGACTTGTCCATTTTACTGGTTATCTAACAGGTGGTTATGGTATTAACGTAGCTCATGAACTAACCCATCGAACTTGGAATAGGTTTTCTAAAATATGGGGAAGGTGGATCTTAGCACTTTCAATGTCCACGGATTTTTCTATCGAACATGTATATGGACATCATGAAAATGTGGG
Organism: Leptospiraceae bacterium; assembly: GCA_025059995.1. NCBI lineage: Bacteria > Pseudomonadati > Spirochaetota > Leptospiria > Leptospirales > Leptospiraceae > Leptospiraceae bacterium. The sequence continues at coordinate 82,665 of JANXCF010000001.1, read as the reverse complement.
TACTAAAAAAGACCCCGCTACAGCAAGAAGAGGGGAAAATGTTTATCACTTCATTTTTCGATCTTGGTTTGGAAGCATCAAAAATTCTTGGGATTTTGAGGCTCAACGTTTGAAAAAAATCAAAAAACCTGTTTTGAGTTTTCATAATCAGGTCCTTCGTGGACATTTAATGAGCTTTTCTGTATTGATTTTTTTTATGGTTTTTGGTGGATGGAAAGGGGCTACTCTCTTTTTATTGCAAGCTTTTTGGGCGAGGGCTTTACTTGAGATAGTTAACTACATTGAACATTATGGACTTGTAAGGGTAGAAAATTCTCCTGTAGAGCCAAAACATTCATGGAATACCAACCGACGTATCTCATTTTACATCTTGTTTTCTTTAACTCGTCATTCCGCTCATCACGAAAAAGGAGATTTACCCTTTTGGGAGCTTGAGCCTTATCCTAAGGCTCCAGAGATGCCTTATGGCTATTTGACAACGATTTATTTATCATTAATACCACCCTTGTGGTTTCGTATTATAAAACCAAAATTGGAAGAATGGGATAAGCATTTTGCAAGTCCAGAGGAGATAGAATTGATCTCTGAAATGTCCAAACCAAATCCCAACTTTGCTTAGCGGAAAAAGCCAGTGTTGAAAAATCTCTTCCAGAAGAAAGAAAAAATATTTCGATTAACAATACTTCCTTTGAATTTGACCCTAACCATAGACTCAGAGAAAACCATCTTGCAATCCCTTTTAGATCAGGGGATAGCTTTTCCTCATCGTTGTAGAGTAGGAAGCTGCACCACTTGTGCTTCTAAACTAATAGAAGGTCAAGTGAAAGAACTTACAGACAAGACTTTTGTTTTAGATGAAGAAAGTCTAAAAGAAAATTACATTTTGATCTGCCAATCTATTCCAAAGTCAGATTTGATCATTGAAAACCCCAGAGCCGCAGTAACCACAAGATCAAAAGTTCAAAATTGATTTTTTCTCCAATAGAGAAAGAATTTTTCCCAAATCTTTTCAGGTTGATCGTTTTGTAAAAGATGACCTCCTGGCAGAACAAAAAACAGGATATCAGGTATTTCGGAAGCCCAAACTTGTGAATAGGAATAGGGAATGTTTTTATCTTGCGTTCCCCAAAATAGGAAAGTATGAACTTTTACTTCTTTTAAGTAAGGATTCAGAATGTAGTATCGACAAGATTGAATGTCTTTTCGGATTTTGTTGTTCCAGCGGAAATCATCAATAACTTTTGGATTTTTTTCGTTTATGATGAGTTCATCTGGTAGAAGTTGGTAGGGCTTTTGGTTTTCGAATTCAATCCCAGCAGGATTAATCAAAATCAAGGAGTCCACTTGTTCGTGGTATTTGAGTGCAAATACGGTTGCAATGTGTCCTCCCATGGAGTTTCCCACCAAAATAACTTTTTTTCTGGGCTTGATTTCTTTTAACATTGTATGGAAAAAATCAGCCAAAAACTCAATCGAGTAGTTTTGTTCAGGAATTCTTTTTGTTCTTCCTTGTCCGGGTATGTCTGGCAAGAGAGCTCGATAGGGATATTTTTGGATTAAGGTTTTTGCTAAAATCAGCATGCTATTTTTGTCAACTCCCAATCCCGAAAGAAAAAGAAAATAAGGTTCATTTTTGCCACCTACATAATACTCGATGGGATAAGATTGAATGGTGATGGATTCTATTCTAAGCTCATTTGCTATCAAAGTATTTGCTAAAAATATCCAAAGAATTTTCTTTGGCATAGATTGAAATTTTAGTAGACGTTCACAAAATCGATGATTTTTCGTCATCATGAGAAGAGCTCGGATGGTGGAACTGGTAGACACGCTACTTTGAGGTGGTAGTGCCAGCAATGGCGTGGGGGTTCAAGTCCCCCTCCGAGCATAGTCAGAAAAATCAGAACATATAGCACACAAACTACATATCGAACAACTCCTCAAACTCAAAGTAGAAAAAAAGAATTGATATTGATTATATAAAAATAAAAAGGTTAACTGGAATGACAAAAGAGTTTGTGTATCATGTCTCTGAAGAAGAAAAATTGCCACTTGTATTAAATAAAATCTACTTTTCAAAGAATCGTATTGTTCTATTTATAAAAGACAGACAACGATTGAATACGTTCTTTGATTACTTCAAAGACTATGCAATCCCCTATAGCCATTTATACACAGCAAATCAAAATTTATCTTTTAAAAACTTTAATGAAGGGAAAAGTAAAGTTTTTTTAATAAGTGATGAAAACATAGAATCAAAATCATTTTATATTTACAACTGTGATGAAGTTATCCATTATGATATTCCATCTCATCCCATAAACTATTCAAAAAGAAATGAGATAATCAAGAATCAAGAGGTGATCAAAAAGATACATCTATATTGTAATGAAAGGGAGCATCAGGATTTAAAAGCAATTGAAGTTTACTTTGATAAAAAGTTCATCGTTGGGAAAATCATACCTAAGCACCTCGAGCTACCAAAATTCATCAAAAAACCGAAAAAAGGTCAAACCAAGAAAGTAGCACGAAAAAAAGAAAAAATTCACAAATCCATGAAAAAAGAAATCAAAAGAACCATTCCAACGAAAAAAGAAGTTATTATCGTAGAATCCCAAGCACAACAACAAGAGCCATGGTGGAAACGTATTTTGAATCGTATCAAAAGTATTTTTGGAAAATCAAATTAGTTTTAATTACTTTGTAAGTTTTTGAGGTTTCTATTTCAAAATTAAATTTAATAATATTTTTTATAAATTTCTATTAATTTTCTTACATGGGTTTTCCAATCGAATTTCTTTGCTTGTTTTTTCCCTTCTTGGATGAGATGGTTTCTTAATTTACTATCATGTGTGATTTTTAAAATAGATTGTTCGATTTCTTCGGGGTTATATGGGTCGAAATAAAGAGTAGCTTTTTCGGCTATTTCTGGTAGGCTTGCCTTGTTAGAAGAAATCGTAGGGACACCACATGCCATTGCCTCTAATAAAGGAAAGCCAAAGCCTTCAATTTTCGATGGCATTATAAAAGCCAAAGAAGATGCATAGAGCAAACGAATCTCTTGTTTTGGTATGAAGGGTAGAAATAAAAGATTTTTTTCAATGTCTTTTGTAATCAGATCCTTCACATAATTAGGTACTTTACGATTAGTGCCAGCAACAACTAAGGGGAGCTTGAAGTTCTTTTCTTTCCATAGTCTTTTTAAGGCGATGAGAAGTGTGTCTAAGTTTTTGTGCTTTTTGCCGATTCCTACAACCAGCAAAAATTCATTGGGTAAATGGTATTTGTTTTTGAATTCGGAAATTTCGTTTTTGGTTGCTGGGTAGAAAACTTCATGATTAATTCCATTATGCACAACATAAATATTATCTTTGTGAAAGGGAAATACTTCTTGTAATCTTTGCTTTGTGTAGCGGGAAACAGTCACGATAGCTTTCGCTCTTCTTACAATATTACTCAGAAGTAGTTTCGCGTAGGCTTGATAATGAATTTTTTTGAATTCATCAGAGTCCAAATGAATCAAGTCATGAATAACAACGATTCCATTTGAAAGTTGAAATAAATTGGCATTATAATGGGGGAAATGATATAACCCTTTGTTGGTTTTTCTTTTTGGATAACGGATCTGTTCTTTAATGGAATAGATGGGGGCATCATAATCAATAACTTGGGATGAGGGCAAGTGAGGAAAAAACTCATAGATAGTTTGATTTTTCCCAATCAAATATAGTTCGATTCCGGGAGACTTGAGGAGGTTTGAGATCACTTCTTCGATCTGGGTTCCTATTCCTGAGTGTCCTAACATCCTTGCATCAAAATAAATCGTTAAAGCATTTGACATGAACCTATGATATTTTTTTCTTTTTCATTGTGAAGATTTTTTTACTTTTTTCTTTTCTTGTTTTGGGGTTCTTTTACTGCACGACGAAAGAAGAATCACTTTATTCCATTGAAGAATCTAATTTAAAGCTGTATTCTATGGTGGTTCTAAAAAATACAGAATGCTCAACTCAAAAAGAAATGGAGTGGATATTTTTTCCTTTAAACAAAAAAGAAGTAGATATGTGTTTTTATGAACTGTATTTTTTGAGTTGTGAAAAGTGGATAAACAATTTATTTCCCGATAGTTGTCAATTATTTAGTTTGAATTTGCGATAAAATCAAATTCCATCTCCATCCATGAAATTCCACGAAATGCTCGTGCTTTTCTCTTTGGTTTCCTTTTCTTCTCGTTGGAGTTCTGAGAGACGATATTCACTCAGAGGGAGGGACTCAGGTGGATTGACTCTGCGATTCCCTCTTTTCACGATAACTCCTGGAGCTCCGACGACAGTGCAATTAGGGGGAACGTCTCGGTTCACAATCACGGTTTCGGCACCAATTTTCACATTATCTCCCACATAGATAGGACCCAAAAGAGTGCTATGGGTTCCAATGAAAACATTATCTCCAATGGTAGGATGACGTTTGGTTTTGTGTTTTCCGGTCCCACCCAATGTCACACCATGAAACATCACGCAGTTTTTCCCAATTTCTGCTGTTTCACCAATCACAACCCCCATGCCGTGATCGCAAAAAAAACCTGGTCCGATCTTCGCTCCTGGATGGATTTCCAAGCCAGTCAAAAACCGTGAAATTTGAGAAAATAGCCTTGCTAAAAAGTAAAGTTTGATTTTATACAAAGGATGGCAAATCAAACGATGGAAAATCATGGCATGTAAGCTGGGATACAGAATTACTTCTAAACCTCTGGCCGCAGGGTCATTTCTATAAATGGCTTTAATATCTTCATACAAATAAAAGAAAACCTCAAAAAATTTGAAAAGGAAAGACTTCATGGTAATATATATAAGCAAGAAATCATTCTCTAATCAATAAATTTTTTGAAGCAAATAAAAATAAGAATAAACCATATCCAAAACCATAAATAATCGCAAGAATCCAAAACCAGCTTAGCCGACCCGTAAAGACATACCAACCTGTCAAGATAGAAATCAAAAACAAAAAAATGGATTGGTAAAGAGCTAAATCTCTGTGGAGGTTAGGTTGATTACCTATATAAATGAACGACAAAAAAATGTAAATTAGACCGACTCCCAAAAAACGAAAAAGTAAAATTAAAAATTCGGTTTGTTCGATATTCAACCATAGGAAAGTAAATCCTGGGAAAAACAAAAAAAGAAATCCCACAAAAAGAAAAGGAAGAGCTCCCATCCACAAATAAAATCGAAACTTACTAGCCCAAATTCTTTTTGCCATACATATCCCACTCGTGGATTTCTTTGTATAAGAAACTGGGTTGGATACCTCTGTTGTTTTGGTACTTACCATGTTTGTATTCAAAAAATTCACCTTCGATAGTATGATAAAAGATTTGACAAACAGGAACAAAAGGATAAATTCGAACACGCTGTATAGCAAAGATTTCTAAGGTCCAATAGCCTTTGAATCCCACATCTCCAAAACCCGCAGTGATGTGAATGAAAATCCCCAACCTTCCGATCGATGAACGTCCTTCCAACATAGGAACTAGATTATAGGTTTCCGTGTATTCATAAGTTCTTCCTAAATAAAGTCTATTGGGTTCGAGAATATATCCTTCTGGGGGAATAGTGATGGTTTCGGTTTCGTTGGGAGTTTTCATATCTAATATCTCGTTTTTGTATACGAGAAGTTCATTGTGAAGCCTCAAGTTATAGGAATTCGGATTCAATAATTTTTCTTCAAAGGGATCAATGATAATGTCTTTCCCCAGTCTTCTCTTTATTTCTAATCCTGATAGAATCACAACAACAACAAATATATTAAACTTAAAAAATCAATAAAAAAATGAATTGCATTATTTTCAAAGTCGATATAATTATGAAGCATGGCTGGGAATCGATTGATTTTCAAAACACAAAAGATTGGCAAACCTCAAGAAAAATTATCCATGCAATTGCCAGAAAAATATAAAAAGTTTCAAGGGATGGATGAAAGTGTTGAATATGCCATCGATACAGAAGGTCAAATTATCGAACAATATCACGGACCAACCATCGAAGAGATTGAACAAGAATTAGAAAGATATAAACGTGAAGTTGAGGAACAAATACAAAAACAATTGGAAGAGTCTCAGCGAAGAGCGAAAGAAATCGAAGATCAAGGGAGAAACTTAGCCTTTCAACTGACACAAGAAGCAAATGAAAAAGCGAAGCGGGAAATCGAGAAAGCTCGACTGGAGGCAGAGCAACTCATACAAAGAGCAAAGACCGAAGTAGAAAGAATGATCAAAGAAGCTGAGATGAGAGTTGCAGAGATTGAACATGAAGCTTACCAAAAAGGATATGAAGCTGGAAGAGAAGTGGGTTTCAAAAAAGGTCAAGCTGAGGTTCGAAGGCTTATTGATCGATTAGGGGTAATCATTGGACAAGCAATTGACATTCGAGAAGAAATCATCGCTGCATCAGAAAAACAAATGGTGGAGATGATTTTAATGATTGCAAGGAAAGTTATCAAAGACGAAATTGCAGAACGAAAAGAAGTAGTTCTCAATAACATCCGTGAAGCTCTCAAACGAATTAAAGATCGAGATCGTGTCAACATTCGGGTCAACTTTGCTGATCTAGAATTGACTACAGCTCATAAAGATGAACTAATCAAGATGATGGAGTCTTTGAGGAAAGTAAATATTTACGAAGACTCAAGAGTTGATAGAGGAGGATGTATCATTGAAACTGATGTGGGAGCAATCGATGCAAGGATTTCCACACAGCTAAAAGAAATAGAAGAAGCTATCCGAAATGCTGAGCCCTTACGATAACATCGAGCTAAAAACATCAAAAGAATTTTTGGTTTAATTGAGCTCAGGTCTTTTTTCAAATGGATAAAAGTGATCAAAAGTCAATGTAAGAAAATGTCAAAATACACTTGATGCTAAAAGAGAATCTAACGATGTGAAATCATGAAGCTCCTCGAAGATGTCTATTTGGAACCGGAAAAAATCCTTGAGGTTCTGAATTTTCGTCATGCTTGCAAGAAATTTGATCCTGATAAAAAAATCTTAGAAAAACATTGGGATGTGATATTAGAATCAGGAAGACTTTCGCCTAGTTCTTTTGGTTTGGAACCATGGAAATTCTTGGTGATACAAAATCCGAAAATGCGAGAAGAACTCATTCCAGCGTGTTGGGGAGCAAAAACCCAATTTCTTACAGCCAGTCATGTAGTAGCGATTTTAGCAAGAAAAAATGTTAGGTGGGATTCTGAATATCTACTCTCTCATATGAAAGAAGTTCGAAAGTTAGATGCGGAAAGTATCAAATCCAGAATTGAGAGGATACGCTCATTCCAAGAAACACAATTTGAGCTTTTGTCTTCTCCGACAGCTCTTTGGGAATGGTCGGTTCGACAAAGTTATATTGCTTTGGCAAACATGATGACTATAGCTGCACTATTGAAGATTGATTCTTGTGCTATTGAAGGTTTTAATCGAAAAAATGCACAAGAAATCATCAAAAATTGGTATGATGTGAGTTGGGATGAGTGGGGGCTTGCAGCTTTTGTAGCATTTGGATATCGAGTCGAAAATCCAGGAAAAAAAGCTCGTTGGCCAAGAGAAAAAGTAATTGATCAAATAGAATAAGAATTGCTAAATATAATTTATAAATTTCTTTAAACATCATAAGGTCGCACAATGGGTTTAGTCAAACTTTTGCATTCTTCCAAAAGGATTTGAATTTCTCTTCTCAGAAGATCCGTCAGATTTTTCACTGCGGTTTTCTTGGATTTTTTGTATTCTTCGTATGAGTTTTTTATAGAGATGACAGGGCTAAAACGAACAATTGCTTTTCTCGGACGAAAGGGGGACTGACCGAATAAGTATTCTTCATAATGTTTTAACCATTCAAACATTCTTTCGGCAGTAGGATAGGAAATTAGATATTCTGTGTGGATTGTGATGAAGCTATAAGCCTTCAAACATTCCTTTTGCGCCCATTCAATCTCTTTTTTTGACATGTTTGGGAGTCTTGGGTCTGGATAATTCACAAGCTTCATTTCGATGATTGACAATAAGTAACGTAATTTTTCGATGGCATTTGCTGAATAATCATATCCTTGAATTTGAAATTTTTTTGCGATTTGATCTAAAATCTCATGTCGGATTCTTCCAATGCGATAATCCCATCCTTTTTCAACCTCTGGTGTGATTTGGTATTCTTTCTCTGCTTGCTCGAGTAAAATTCTTCCTATTGTGAGTATTCTTTGAAGAAAATTCTTGTTTTTGGGATCGATACCTAATAGCTTTTCTATTCGTTGTAATGATTGATGGAGCTCCCCTTTGATTTGAGCATCTGTGCCAGTCAGAATGTATTTTACAAATGCTGGAAGAATAAAAATGTCTTCGTCTGGTTCTTGTTTTCTTATATCTTCGTAAGCCCAAAATGCCAACTGGACAACTCCAGGCTGAAACGGCATGAGGTTATCGTTTTCTCCGCTGGTGGGTTCGCCTTCGGGAAATAATACCAATTTACTACCACGTTGTGATAAAATTTTTCGTGAAGTTTTTATGGATTCTAAATCTGTGGCTCCGGGTAGCACTGAAAATGCACCAACGTTTTGAATAAACTTTCCGACAAGTCCGTTTCCCCAATCGAAAACTTGTCGAGAAGCCATGTAATAAAATCTAGAACCAATCACATTTGCTACATAATAAGCAACAATAGGTTCAGTAGTCGTAGGATGATTACTTGCATAAATCAAGCGATGGTTCCTTAAAGTTCTTAAGTAATTTTGATGTTCTCGTGAGATTTCAATTCCATCCAAATTTTGTATGAGTTTTGCTAAAATAGGAAAAGTCAAATCAATTATCCAAAGTAAAGGTAAATTAAAACTTGGTGGTATGAATGCTTCCATTCCAAAGGGAAAATTAGAAACTATGTAATATCCTTCAACTAAAAAAAGATAGACAAAGAAATGAAAGAGTGTTTTTTTTCAGCATGGTCACTGCAACATTACTAAAAGCAGAAAATCAAGTCCAAGTAATCGATAATATTGTTCCTACATTGGATAATCCATTTCGAAAACAAAATCAAACAGAAGAAAAAAAGGAATTCCTCACTCCCTATGACAAAGCCTTAAAGATGGGAAGAGAACTAATACAAAAACCTTTAGAAGGAGGTGGAATATCCAGAATCATCATTCAACATCATAAAAACCGAATGACAGTTTTTGAAAGGATTCAGGTCCTAACAAAGCAATATCCAACCTACTTATACCAAAACTGGGGTAAATATTTAGATGGTGCAAGCATCGTCACAGCAATCATCAATATCGACGGAAGGGATGTAGCAATTTATGGTCATGACTTTACAAATCGTGCTGGTTCAATGGATGCCACAAATGGAGAGAAATTAGCTCGTTTGATTTACCTTGCTGGAGAAAAAGGAATCCCTTTGATTGGAATGAATGACTCTGCGGGAGCATATGTTCCTGCAGGTGTAGGGGGATTGGATGGGTATTCGGAAGCCTTTTATGCTATGAGGAAAATTTCTGGAGTGGTTCCAAGCATCATGCTCATGTTTGGTTTTAATGCTGGGGGTGGTTCCTATTTGCCAAGACAAGGTTCTTTTGTCATCCAACCTCAAGATACTTTCTTTGGATTGACGGGACCTCAAGTTATCAAAGATGTTTTGGGAGAAGAAGTTACACCTGATGATTTGGGAGGTCCAAAGGTTCATAGCCAGAGTGGTGTAGTGGATGTAGTTGCCAATGATGAACTGGGAGCTCTACGAAAAGCACTCCGACTTTTAAGTTATCTACCTGATAATAACCACAGTATGGCACCTTATGTTCCTACTAGTGATCCCATTGATCGTTTCATCTACGAAGAAGACATCCTTTTGAGAAAAACCATTAACTCTCCGACAGGTTATAACACTCCTTTTGATATTACCCTTTTGATTCAAAACATTGTCGATCATGGTGAATTTTTTGAGATTCAAAAATATCGAGCACGAAACTTGATTTGTGCCTTTGGTCGTATTGGTGGACATGTAGTGGGAATTATGGCAAACAACTCTGCTGTGGCAAGTGGCCAGATTGATATTCATGCTGCATATAAAGGAGCAAGGTTCGTTCGTTTCTGTAATCTCTACAACATCCCAATGATTTTCTTCGAAGACACGACTGGATTTTTACCCGGTAAAGAACAGGAAACAGGAGGTATCGTTCAAGCTGGTAGAGCTCTCTTGGATGCAATCATTGATTTACGAACACCACGATTTTTAGTGATTGTTCGAAATGCTTTTGGTGGTGCGTATGCATCTTTTAACTCCTATCATGTGGGAGCAGATATGGTTTTTGCTTTCCCAACAGCTCGAGTAGCTGTGATGGGTCCTGCGGGTAAAGACTTTGTTTATAAAGAAGAACTCAAAGCCGCAAGAGCCGAAGCCAGAAAATTAGAAGCTCAAGGAAAATTCGAAGAAGCCAAACAACTACTCCAAAAAGTCACTAAAGAACTTTCCGAACGATATGAAGAAGAACTCATGAACCCCAAGGAAGCCCTTTCGTTGGGTTCAATTTCTCAAATCATCATGCCGGGTGAAAGTAGAAGAGTTTTAGCGGAAAATCTCAATTTCTTTTTACGCCACTACAAACCAACGCCGTTTACAGAACCTCAAAGAGAATTTCATTAATATGCCAGTTTTTGTCACTGGCACGGATACAGGTGTTGGAAAAACCATCACAAGCGGCTACATACTAAAAAAATACCATCAGAAGTACAAAAACCTTCGATACTGGAAGCCTGTGCAGACGGGCTTCCCACCTGATGATGATGCCAAAACAGTTCTTGAAATTAGCAATTTATCGGAAAGCTGGATTTTGCCGGGTTGGAAGTATCGAGCTCCCGTAAGTCCCCATTTCGCTGCTGAACTCGAAAACACAGAAGTTCCTTTGTCAACTTTGAAAGAAGCATACTACAATTATTCAAAAGAATATTCGTTATTGATAGAAGGAGCTGGGGGAATTCTTGTGCCTTTAAGTAGAACTTACCTCTGGATTGATTGGGTTCAAGAATTGAAAATCCCTGTTTTGATTGTGGCAAGAAGCACCTTAGGAACCATCAATCATACTTTACTAACCGTAGAAGCTCTAAGTAAACGAAACATCCCGATTATTGGCATTGTATTCTGTGGTAGATATGATGAACCCTATATTCATGACAATCGAAAAATCATTTCCGAATTAACGAAACTTCCTGTTATTAGCTATTTTGATATTCATAAAGACACAAACATTGATGTGGATCCTAACTTCATTATTGAAAAATATTTATAAATATCTTTAACTATTTCTTGTATTTTTCTTTGTAGATTTGATCCAAGATAGGTTTGAGTTTTTTTGCGATCTCTTCATATCCTTTTTGGTTGAAGTGTAGTTTGTCGTATCCTGTTGATAGAAAATCAGTGTTTTTTCGATAGTATTCTTCTCTGAGTTTTGGAACCTCTTCATCAGAAAGGATTTCCCATAGATCAAAATATATAGCTTTGGGATATTGTTTAAGTAAATTTTGGATTTTTTGATTAAAGTAAGGAGTTATAGTATTGACTTTCCATGATAAAACGGGTGGGATACTTGCAAAAATGATATAGGTATCAGGAGATTGTTGAGAAATTTTATAAAAAATTAAATTTAAATTATTTATAATTAAATTCAAACATCTCCCTCCGAGTAAATCATTCCCTCCTATGGAAAGAAAAATGACATCAGGCTTTAATGCTAAAATGTCTTCGTCCATAGAGGTAAGAAACAGAATTGTGGTTTCTCCTCCAATGGCACGATTGACTACATTATACTCAGGAAAGTAGGAACGATAAATCTCTGATTCAAATAGAGCTGAGGTGGATTCTCCTGCAATAACTAAAAAAGGTTTTTCTTTTACAGGAGGGAAGTTCTTTCGGATATTTTCTCGAAGTTTTAAATAAAAAACATTGGTTTCTTTTTCTAAGAATCCCCTTTTGCACTCAAAACCTGGCTCAAAATAATTTTTTCCTGGTTCTGATTGATCGAACTCTTCCCCAAGGGTTTTGCAATAGCTAAAAATAAAAAATATGAAGACAATAAAGAATTTTACTTTTTTCATTTGCATTATTTATTTTCGAATGAATTTTGTTGTCGATTCGATTTTATGGATTGTTTGAGGACCTTTTTCAATTCCCTTTTTCGTTTCCACCTTTGGATCCATGTTCTGATGATTTTGGGTTTTTCCATGCCATGAGTTTCTAACCAGTTTAAAATAATGGGAAAGATTTCTTCGGGGGCATATTCTCCTACCGACAAACACAAATGACCATAATCTTCTTTGAATTGGTATCGTTTTCCAGCGATTACGAATTTTTTGTTAGGAGATTTGATGGTTTCATACACAAATCGAATCTGAGATACGGGAACAACATGATCCACGGAACCAGCAATTAGCAGTGTGGGAATTTTGATGTTTTCTAAATTCTTTCGATAATTGATAGTTTTATCCAGCGAGAGCTCTTGTTTGGTTTTAGCCCATAGTGAGAATTGATCAATAATTCCTTGATTTATAGGTTCAATGCAATTCGCTAATAAATCTTTGATGGTTTTTCTTTTTGTGTTTTCGGGATTGTATAAAAATCGATCCATAGGAGTAAATAAAAACTTTCCTAATGGGGAAATCAGTCGAGAACCCGAACGTAGAGGCACAAGTTTATTTATCCAGGGATGTTGAATGACATGTTGTAGAACTTTGTTATTAATATAGTCAGCTTTTCCGGGACTACCTAACGTGATAAGAGTTTGGATTTTTTTTGACTCAGGTAGTCCCATTCCACAAATCCCATAGCCAATCATGCCTCCTAAGCTAAAGCCTACCCAGTTCACAGCTGGAGCTTCCGTGAGTTCTATCACTTTTCTTATGATTGCGGGAGCATCGTAAAGAACATGATCATCAAAAGTAAAGTATTTGCCTTTTTGTTTGCTGCCTTTGAAAAAAGCTAATCCAGAACCTCGAAGACTCACAACAAAAACGGGAAACCCTCGAACCTTCAAAAAAACCGCTAAACTGTGAAATTCATCTAGATCCAAGGCATATTTGTTTTGAGCAATGCCATGAACTAAAATTACAGGTAGAGCTTTTTTTCTCGGATATCGTGCTTCGTGGTAATGCAAAGGAAGATACCAATTATCTTCTGTGCGAGCAAAAAAGATTTTATCTGCTAAATCCGAACGATGTAGCTTTTTTCTTATTAGTGGATAACTTAAGGGCAAAAAAAGAAAGTAAGTAAATAATCCCACAATGAGGGCAATCGTAATGCTACCAGAAAGAAGAATCAGAAGAATAATCACCAAAAAAGCAAAAAAAAGAGAAATGACTGATTCTTGGTTTTTCTGCATTAGGAGTAGGTTTTAAAAATTGATTTTTATGTCAATTCGTATTGATGCAGAGCGATATCTAAGAAAAGTCAAAAAGTTTAAAAATACAAAAAATACGTAGTATTTGTCATTCACTTGCTCTGAACGAGAATCAAATAACCCAATGGAATTCTTTAAATTCCTACTCCATCAAAGCTAATCTTCGAGAAAAAATCATATTTTGTGTTATTGAGATTTAGAATCATTTTATGAAAAATTTTTGTCATTTTTCTGAGATGAATTCTAAAATGTCTTGCTTTTTTATTTTGGATTAATAGAGTATTAAATCAAAATTCAGATCATAGGGGTGAAATATGAAATCCCAAGTCAAAACTAAGGCATCAAAGGCTAATGAGTATGAAAGTTCTCAAATAGAGAGAAACTCTATTTGGGGACGCATGATGAATAAAGGTTATTCGCGAAAAGAATTTTTACAGTTTTGTGCTTACGCAGCAGCAACAGCAGGAATCGCACTTTCTGATTTGGATAAAGTCATACATGCGATGGAGCGAAAAAAGCGACCACCAGTGGTTTGGATGCATTTCCAAGAATGCACGTGTTGTAGTGAGTCTTTCATTCGAGCTAGCCATCCTATTGTAGCCGACGTTATTTTAGATAAAATTTCATTGGATTACACAGAAACATTACAAGCAGCGGCAGGTTTTCAAGCTGAGAAGTCGTTAGAAGATACCATAAAAAATTACAAAGGAGAATACATTGTTCTTGTGGAAGGTTCTATTCCCACAAAAGATGGTGGAGTTTATTGCACAATAGCAGGGAAAACAGCTCTACAAATTTTAGAAGAAGTCACAGAGCATGCTGCGGCTATTGTAGCATGGGGTAGTTGTGCGTCTTTTGGTTGTGTACAATCGGCAAGGCCTAATCCTACGGGTGCTACGCCTGTTCATAAGTTAACCTCGAAGCCAGTGATTCGAGTGCCGGGTTGTCCTCCGATTGCTGACGTGATGACGGGTATTTTGACACATATCCTTGTTTTCGGAAAAATCCCTGATTTGGATTCTCGGGGTCGTCCAAAGGAATTTTATTCTCGACGAGTTCATGATACTTGCTATCGAAGAGCGAATTTTGATGCAGGGTTATTTGTTGAGTCATGGGATGATGAAAATGCAAGAAAAGGATATTGCTTGTACAAAATGGGATGTAGAGGTCCAACAACCTATAATGCTTGTGGAACTATGGAATGGAATGGTGGTGTGAGTTTTCCTATCAAGTCTGGTCATCCATGTATTGGTTGTAGTGAAGATAATTTCTGGGACAATGCACCGTTCTATCAACGATTGGGTGGAGTTACTGAACTCAGTGCGGAAGAAACCGCCGATACCATTGGTATTGCTTTAACCGTTGGTGTTGGTGCGGGTATAGCAGCTCATGCTATAGCCACAAATTTAAGAAAACGTAAATTAATCACTCAACAATCAGACAGTGAATCAGAATCCCATAAAGAAAAAGAAAAGTAATCAATAAGGAGGTATCCTATGGCAAAAAGATTAGTAGTAGATCCCATTACAAGAATTGAAGGACACTTACGAATAGAAGCAATAGTTGATGAAAATGGCATAATCACAGAAGCATACAGTTCAGGAACTATGGTAAGGGGACTTGAAATCATCCTTAAAGGAAGAGATCCCCGAGATGCATGGGCAATTACTGAGCGGGCATGTGGAGTGTGCACGACCGTTCATGCTTTAGCAAGTGTTCGTGCAGTCGAAGATGCATTAAAAATCCAAGTTCCTCACAATGCGGAGTTGATTCGAAACTTGATGTTTTGTGCTCAGTATTTACAAGATCACGTGGTTCATTTCTATCACCTTCATGCTTTGGATTGGGTGGATGTGGTGAGTGCTCTCAAAGCCGACCCCAGACAAACATCACAACTGGCTCAATCTCTCTCTAAGTGGCCTAAGAGCTCTGTTGGTTATTTTTCGGATTTACAAAAACGATTAAAGTCTTTTGTAGAGAGTGGACAATTGGGTATTTTCGCGAATGGCTATTGGGGACATCCTGCTTATAAACTTCCACCTGAGGTCAATCTTTTAGCGGTTGCTCATTATTTAGAAGCATTGGAGTGGCAAAAAGAGATTATAAAAGTTCATGCAGTTTTTGGTGGAAAAAACCCCCATCCTAATTACTTAGTTGGTGGTGTTCCATATGCCATCAATATTAACGAAGCCAATGCCTTGAACTCCGAAAGATTAAACCTAGTAGGAAGGCTATTCAAGGAAGCAAAAGAATTCGTAGAACAAGTTTATATTCCTGACTTATTAGCAATTGCTGAGTTTTATAAGAATGAATGGACAAAATATGGTGGTGGACTCAAAAATTACTTAGCATATGGTGATCTACCTACAAAAAGTATTAATGAACCATCAAGCTTCCTCTTTCCGAGAGGTATAGTATTGGATCGAGATTTGACGAAGGTTCATGAAGTTGATCCTACAGATAAAGATGGAATAAAAGAATACATTGCTCATTCTTGGTATGAATACTCTAAGGGTGATAAAGAAGGATTACATCCTTGGGAAGGAGAAACAAAACTCAATTATACAGGTCCAAAACCACCATATCAGTATTTAAACGTAGAAGGCAAATATTCCTGGTTGAAAACACCTCGATGGAAAGGAAAACCAATGGAAGTAGGACCTTTGGCAAGATTAGTCGTAGGCTATGCTTCTGGAAGAAAAGATATCCAAGAGGCGGTTAACGCTGCGCTGAGAAAACTTAATGCACCAGTTGAGGCACTTTTTTCTACCTTGGGAAGAACAGCTGCAAGAGGTATCGAAACTCAACTTGTTGCAGAGTGGTCCTTACAACTTTATGATATGTTAATCCAGAACATCAAGAATGGAAACACCACAACTCATGCGAAGGAGAAATGGGATCCTGAAACATGGCCAAAAGAAGCAAGAGGTGTGGGAATGACAGAAGCTCCACGTGGTGCATTGGCTCACTGGATTGTGATCAAAGACAAAAAAATTGAAAATTATCAACTAGTGGTTCCTTCTACATGGAATGGTTCTCCCAAAGATCCGAATGGCATAAGATCCGCCTATGAAGAATCCCTGATTGGAACGAAAATTGCTCGCTTAGATCAGCCAGTGGAAATTTTACGAACAATTCATTCTTTTGATCCCTGCCTTGCTTGTGCGGTTCATTTGTATGACTCTGAAGGAAAACACATAACCCAAGTTCGAGTGATGTAAAATCAAACAAGGAGGGAAGCATGAAATTTGAACGAAAATACGTTTGGGAATGGCCTGTTCGATTATTTCATTGGATTAATGTTTTTTGTATTGTGGGTTTAACAGCTACTGGTTTTATCATAGGTAACCCTCCTGCCGTTCTATCGGAGTTGGAAGCTTCCCAGCAATTCTGGTTCGGAACAGTGAGGATGATTCACTTTATCTTGGCATATGTTTTGGTTTTGAATTTTGTTTTTCGTTTTTACTGGGGTGTTGTGGGAAATGAATATGCTAAGATATTTTCAAATTTCCCAAGAACAAAAGAAGATTGGGAAGCTATCAAAGATGTCTTGAGGACAGATATTCTCTTAGTAAAACTTGAAGGTCGTCCCTTTGTAGGGCATAATCCTGTTGCTTATCTGAGTTATTGGGTATTTTTCTTCTTGTTGGTTTTTCAGACTGCGACGGGTTTTGCTTATTATTCCCAAATGAGTGATGCTTGGTTTCCTCAGTTATTTAGTTGGGTGACGGTGATTTTGGGTGGTGAATATAATGTTCGATTTCTCCATCATATAACTACCTGGTTTTTTATTATCTTTGCTATGATACATGTCTACATTGCTGCCTATCATGATTATGTTGAGGGAACTGGTATCATTTCTTCGATGATTAGTGGCTGGAAATTTATTCCCAAAAAAGAAACCGAAAAAGAATGAAGCCTAATGGTATCAAGGTCCTAGTTTTAGGAATTGGGAATTATTTAATGGGAGATGAAGGAATAGGGGTTCATACAATTCAATGTTTAGAACAAGAGAAGTTTCCGCCTGAGGTCCAACTCCTCGATGGAGGAGTTGGGAATTTTCTTTTGTTAGAATCAATGGAGTCTTGTGAAAACTTGATTTTGATTGATGCTGCAAGTGATGGTAAACCTAAAGGAACAATTTCGAAAATCTTTCCCAAGTTTTCTTCGGATTATCCTCGAACCTTGACAGCTCACGACATTGGTTTAAAGGACCTACTCGATGCATTCTATTTGACTGGAAAGCAGCTACCCAACGTGGTTTTATTTACTGTAAGTATTGATTCTTTGCCCGAGAGTTTGACCACAGAACTTTCACCCGAGATGAAAAACGTCCTGCCCATTTTGTGTGATGAAGTAAAAAAAGAAATCCAAAACATACTCGAGTCCAAAAGATCATGAATCGTTCTGTCTTGCAAAATAAAAAAATCACTCGAAGAAGAATCGAAGTCTATGGGTATGTTCAAGGGATTGGATTTCGTCCTTTTGTGTATCGTTTGGCAAAAAACCATCAACTCACGGGATTTGTGTTGAATGATTATGGTAAAGTAATAATCGAAGTTCAAGGTAAAGAAGAAAACATCATAAACTTTATCGACGACCTTCAACAAAAAAAACCTTCCTTATCCCAAATTACGAAAATAAAAATCGAAGAAAAAGAACTTCAAGAAAGCGAAAGCGAATTCAAAATACAAAAATCAAACGAAGACAATGCGAAAGCCTTTTCTGATATTTTGCCTGATATTGCCATCTGTGATGATTGTAAGCATGAGTTATTGAATCCTCATAATGAAAGGTACTTTTTTCCTTTCATTACCTGCACTCATTGCGGTCCTAGGTATACTATCATTGAGAATCATCCCTATGATCGGATTCAGACCACGATGGCGGTTTTCGACTTGTGCGAGAATTGCCAAGAAGAATATCATAATCCAGAAGATAGAAGGTTTCATGCCGAGACGATAGCATGCCATCAATGTGGACCTATTTATATATTGTTGTCAAAGAAAGAAATTTTGGGATTGTCAAAAAATGAAACCCTTAATTACATTCAAAATCAGTTCAAAAAAATCTCGAGTTCATTCCCCAGCAAACAAGATAGAATCAAGTATAATCAAAGTTTGATTTTTCAAATCATAGAAATCTTACAAAAGCCGTCCATCTTGGCAATCAAAGGAATTGGTGGTTATCACTTAGCATGTGATCCTTTTCATGATGAAGTTACCAAACTTCTTCGGGAAAGAAAAAAACGAAAACAAAAACCCTTTGCTCTGATGTTCAAGGATATTTCGTCTATTGAGGCGTATGCTTACGTGAATGAGGAAGAAAAAGCATTACTTCTTTCTCCTCAAGCACCCATTGTGCTTTTAAGGTCCAAATTTCCTTTTTCTTCTTATGTGATACCACGAATACCAGGATCACAAAATTACATAGGAGCTTTTTTGCCATATGCTCCAATGCATTTTCTCATCATGCATTTCTATCAAAAACCATTGATTATGACCAGCGGGAATCTTTCTGATGAGCCTATTTTTTATCAAGAGGATGAGAATTTTTTAAAGATTTTCGAGCTTGCTGATTATGTCCTTATCCACAATCGAAGGATTCACACAAGGTGTGATGACTCAGTAATCAAAGTTCATCGAAAGAAAAGCATCATTTTTCGTATGAGTCGTGGATATACCCCAAAAGTATTTTCCTATGACAAACCCCATAAACCGATCTTGGCTCTGGGAGGAGAATTAAAAAATTCCATCTCTATTTTAGTGGATCACAAGCTCATCACTTCTCATTATATTGGAGATTTAGATAATTGGGATACCTTTCAGTCTTTTTTAGAAACCATGCAGTTATTTAAAAAACTTTATCGTTTTGAACCTGAATTTATTGTAGCTGATTATCATCCTAACTATTTATCCACTCAATGGGCAAAAGAAAAATTTTCCCATCAAAAAGAAAAGATTCTTTTTGTTCAACATCATCACTCTCATATTGCTGCGTGCATGTGGGAAAATCACCTTCAAAATAAAGTTTTAGGGATTGCTTTAGATGGAACGGGATTTGGAATTACGAAAGATCATCCAGAGGTTGTTGGAGGAGAAGTATATCTTGCAGACTATCTTGATTTTAAACATCTGGGAAGTTTGCTTCCCATGAAGCTCATTGGTGGAGAAAAAGCTATCAAAGAAGTAGATAGAATTGGAACTGCGTTATTGTATGAATTTTATCAATATTTCTACAAGGATGGAAATTTCTGGGAATGGTTCAAATCAAAGCCATATCTAGCCCACTTGTTTGAAAACTCTGAACGAATCAGACTCCTACTTTCCTTGATGGAAAAAAACTTATCGTTGGTTTCTACCTCGAGCTGTGGTCGACTTTTCGATGGGATTTCCGCCATTTTGAATGTATGTCTTTTTTCGGATTATGAGGGACAAGCAGCAATTTCATTAGAGCAAATCATTCAACCTCAAGATGTTGAGGATGAAAAAATTTATTCTTACAAGTGGGTTTTTCATCAAAATGGAATTCGTTATCTTGATTGGCGATACATCCTACGTGATATTCTACTGGATTTGGAATCAGGGGCTTCTTCATCTTTGATTGCTTTGCGTTTTCATCGAACATTAGCAAAAGCGTATTCTGATCTTGTGTTGGAGTTATCTCAACTTTATTCTGTTTACGATGTGGTTTTGACAGGAGGATGTTTTCAAAATACCTTTTTACTTGATTTTTTCGAAAAATATCTTTTTACTTTGAAGGTTCATACGCATAAAGAACTACCACCTGGGGACGGATCCCTTTCCATTGGTCAAATCCTTATTGCCAACGAAAGACTTATGAAAGGAGGTGAAAATGTGTTTAGCAATTCCTATGAAAGTTATCAAGGTGTTTGATTCTCAAGAAGCATTGGTGGAGTATAAGGGTATCGAAAAAAAGATTGATGTTTCTCTGGTTCAACCCGTTTGCGAAGGTGAGTTTGTGTTAGTTCACACAGGATTTGCCATCCAGAAAATCGACGAAGAAGAATTCCAAAAAACAATGGAAATCTTAGAAGAAGAAAGTAAAATTCGAGAAGAACTTTTCCCTCAAGATTGGGACTTAGATGATCCAGAACCCAAATTCATCAAATTTCCTTCATCATGAAAACGAATATCATTACGCTTTCTCATGGAAATGGTGGAAAACAAACCCATGAACTTATCGATAATGTGTTTCGTCCATTTTTTTCGAATCCTTATCTAAAGAACTTGGATGGAGCATTGGTCTCGTTACCTCAAAATCGAATAGTTGTTTCGGTAGATTCTTTTGTTGTTAAACCTATTTTCTTTCGAGGTGGAAACATTGGCAAACTTTCCATTACGGGAACCATCAATGATTTAGCATGCATGGGAGCAAAACCATTATTTATCTCAGCAGGTTTCATTCTCGAGGAAGGGTTGGAGATAGAAAAACTCAAAGAGATTCTTTTTTCGATGGCAGAAGAAATACAAAGACATCAAATTTTCTTCATAGCAGGAGATACAAAAGTGGTCCCAAAGGGAGAAATGGATTCTTTGTTTATCACAACCACTGGGATTGGTGTGCTTTTGGATTATCCCCCTTTGGGTTTAGATCAAGTTGAAGAAGGAGATGTGGTTCTTCTTTCAGGAAACGTAGGAGAACATGGAGCTACCATTTATCTGGAAAGAAATCAGTTGGAAATTGCAACAAATCTTTCGAGTGATTGTGATTCCATTTACTTTCAGGTTGAAGCAGTTTTGCGAGAATGTAAAAACGTAAAAGTGATTCGAGATCCCACAAGAGGAGGGTTGGCAACGGTCCTAAATGAATTCGTAAAATACCAAAATTGGGGAATAGAGATTTACGAAAATGAAATTCCCATCAAAGATGAGGTTCATGGCATTTGTGATTTATTGGGAATTGATGTAATGCATTTAGCTTCTGAAGGAAGGTTCGTCATGATCATTCCCGAAAAGGAAACAAAGAAGGCTCTCGAGGTCCTCAGAAGTTTCCCTGAAACCAAAGAAGCAAACGTCATTGGAAGAGTCACCCATAAATATCCCAGTCAAGTAGTGATGCACACAAGAATTGGTGGGAAGCGAATTTTATCGATGTTATCTCATGAACTACTTCCTAGGATTTGCTAACATGCACGAAATGAGCTTAGCACAATCTATCATCGAAATTCTTTTAGAAGAATTGGAGAAAGAAGATCAGGTTGCAGATAAAGTATTTTTAAAGGCTGGAAAATTACAACAAATCGTGCCAGAATCCCTAATGTTTTATTATGATATCTTCAAGGTTGAACATGCAAAACTAAAACAATCTACTTTGATTATAGAGATAGAAGAAATAGAAGGAAAGTGTCCTAATTGTCAAAAGGAATTTGTGATGAAGGAATTGTTCTTTCTCTGTCCTGATTGTCAGGTTGCTATCGAAATCACCAAAGGAAGTGAACTTTATATTGATAAAATTGAATTATTTTAAATTTTTCAGAGGAGTTAATCATGAGCACAACTACGCAAACAAAAGAAATCAAAATCGTAAGGAATGTGTTAGAAAAAAACAATGCTTTGGCGAATCGAATTCGAGAAATCCTCAATGAAAAACGTCAAAGCATGTTTAACTTCATGAGTTCACCAGGTGCGGGAAAAACTATGTTACTTGATAAGGTAATTGCTCTTTTGAAGCAAAAAGGCATATCTGTTGGAGTTATTGAAGGTGATGTCCAAACCGATAATGATGCAAGAAAGCTCCAGCATCACAACATCCCTATTGCGTTGATAAATACTTCTTTGTTTGGTGGAAGTTGTCATTTAGCATCGAACGTGGTCTTAGGAGCAATCGAAGAACTCAAAGACGAAGAAATGGATATCATCTTGATTGAGAATGTGGGAAATTTGATTTGCCCTTCTAGTTATGATACAGGTTCAGATTGGAACTTTGTGCTTCTTTCCGTGACAGAAGGAGAAGACAAACCCCTCAAATATCCAAGTATGTTTCGAAAAACCCAAAGTGCCATCATCACAAAAATGGATTTAGCAGAGGCTGTTGAATGTGATGTAGAACTCATCAAGAAAAATATCCATCAGATCAACCCGAATTCAAAGATATTCCTCACCTCAGCAAAGAAAAATATAGGGCTTGAGGAAGTTGTTGATTTTCTCATCCAAACCCATCAAAAGAAAATTGAGAGGCTCCAATGAAGCTTGCTCAACAAAAAGTTTCAATCCATGAAGCCTTTTTTAAGAAAGAGCGAATTCAAGGATTAGTAAAAAAAATCCAACAAGAAGTTCAAAAGGATCGGATCTATCGCATCATGGAATTTTGTGGGGGTCATACCCATTCTTTGTTGAAGTTTGGGATTTTAGATATACTTCCCGAAAACGTGCAGATGATTCATGGACCGGGTTGTCCAGTTTGTGTTTTGGCAATGGAAAGAATCAACTTAGCCATTGAATTAGCGAAACTTCCGAATGTGATTTTATGTTCTTATGGGGATGTTTTGCGGGTTCCAGGAAGCAAACGAAAAAGCCTTCTGCACCTCAAAGCTGAAGGCTACAACATCAAAATGGTCTATTCTCCACTGGAATGCTTAGAGATTGCAAAGAAAAATCCCGAAAAAGAGGTAGTCTTTTTTGCTATTGGATTTGAAACTACCACACCACCAACGGCAGTTTTAGTTCAACGAGCAAGGGAAATGATGATACTTAATCTCTCAGTGGTTTCGAATCATGTGCTTACACCTGCAGCACTTCATCATTTATTGAGTTCTTCGGATTCTCATGAAGAAGTCCAGATCGATGCTTTTATTGGACCTGGACACGTAAGCACCGTCATTGGTTATGAACCCTTTGAGGATTTTGTAGAGAAATACAAAAAACCGATTGTTATTTCTGGATTTGAACCAGAGGATTTATTACTATCTATCTTATATTTGATTCGAGCTCTGAATGATGAACAACCCAAATTGATGAATGAATTGATTCGTTCTGTGAAACGTGAAGGAAACCTAAGGGCAAAACAAGTAATTTCAGAAGTGTTCGAGCTTCGAGAATCATTTCGTTGGCGTGGATTAGGAGAAATTCCCTTCAGCGGTTTGAGGTTGCAAAAAAAATACGAAGAGTTTGATGCAGAAAAAAAGTTCCAAAAAGAACTTGAAGGAATCCCCGACATTTTACAAGCAAAAGAAAATAAAGCATGCATTTGTGGTAGAATTCTCAAAGGTTTGAATAAACCTTATGATTGCCCTGTATTTGGTAAAGTTTGCACACCCGAGAATCCTTTAGGTTCGTGTATGGTTTCTTCTGAAGGAGCTTGTGCGGCTTATTACTTGTTTAAGTTTGGTTGATGTTTTTTTGGGCTTGAGGCTAACTTCTTATCAATTTCGAAAAAATCAAATCACAATATGTCTTGTAAAAACCATGCTATAATTATGATGTTTGATGTAATCTAGGGCATCGGGTCTTGCACGAAAGCCGAAGAAAATCAATCGAATTTTATAGCCATGAAAGTTTTGTTTATGTTTTTTTTGGATCCGCTTTGTGATTTTTTCAAAACGTATCACTTCGTTAATGGTGATATTGCTTTTTGCTTCTCCTAGTACGATGTAGTTTTGGTCCTGAATTTTTCCTTTGATGAAGATATCGATTTCGTAAGTTTTTCCATTGTAATCGAAAGTTCGACGTTCCACTGATTCAATTTGCATATTCCAATGTTGCTTTAAAAGCTCGGGGACTAAATCCAATGCAAA
Source organism: Leptospiraceae bacterium (assembly GCA_025059995.1). Lineage (NCBI taxonomy): Bacteria > Pseudomonadati > Spirochaetota > Leptospiria > Leptospirales > Leptospiraceae > Leptospiraceae bacterium. Next base: position 58,487 of record JANXCF010000001.1, on the reverse strand, counting down.
ATCTTCCAAAGAACCACCGATTGTTTCAGAAAGACCACCTACTTGTTTTTCTAAGCGTTTTTGGGATGCTTCTAATCGATAGTAAAGTTTTTTTAATTCATCAACATCGGCACGTAGTTGTTTATGATTTTCCGTGAGTTCTTTTACGGTTTGTTTGAGTTCATCGAGTTCAACTCGCATTTTTCCTTGGTTTTCTGTGAGCTGTTTTACTGCTTCTGAGAGTTCTTTTACGGCTTGTTTGAGTTCGTTGGTTTCGTTTTGATTATTATCAACTTTGGCTTGAAGGATTTTTTGGTTTTCTGTGAGTTCTTTTACGGCTTGTCTTAGTTCGTTGATATCGTTTTGAGTTTTGATGTAGTTTTCGTCAACTTTGGCTTGAAGGATTTTTTGATTTTCTGTGAGTTCATTTACAGCTTTTGTGAGTTCTTTTAGGGCTTGTTCTGTTTCGATTTTACTTTTCTTTTGTTCTTCTGAGACATGATTAACAGACTCAGTGAGTTTTTGGATTTGAAATTGGGTTTGTCGGTAAAGTTCCTTGAGTTCGTTGAGGTCATTGACTTTAAGAAGATATTGAAAGCTTTCATAAATGACCTCAGCGAGTTGACTGGCTTGTTCTTTGGGAAAAGTTTTCGAGAGCTTTTCAATCAGTTCTTGGAGTAAATTCATTGAATTCATATTACTGATTTTTTCTTGTTTGTCAATGTCAATAAGAAATAAAAAAATGCGATCCAATCCGCAGTCCAAGCCGTTTCCACAGTCAAGTCATGTCTTCAAGATCACAAAAGAATTCATGTGAGATTTTTCTTACCATTACGTGTACTTTGCCATTGTAGTTTTGTAGTGTTTTTTGGGTTTGCTTTTAGGGTGAGATTTTGAAGTTTTTTCGAATTCTTTAATGAAAAATAGCTTCAAATTTTAGAGAATGTTTTCGTGGAAATAAGGTTTTGTGAAGACTCACTTTGCAAGATTGATTATTTTCATTTCAATCTGTTAAATTAGTCAGTTTGAAGACTTTTGTTCGTTCTAAATAACAACTTCAGTTCCAAAGCTAATTTTCACAATGATATAGGTTTTATGGAACTCTGGGTTTTAGTAATTTGTTTTATTTGTTCTTAGGCATTACCATAAATTATGCTATCACAATCACCATCAAACAGGAATTTTGGGAGTTGAGGTTTTCCCTTTCATCTCGTTCGTGCCCCGTTTTTGGCTGTAAGACGAATTTTGATCTTTGATCTCGATTGAGTTTGTTATCGTAAAAAATCTTTGATTATTTATGAACATAACATAAAATATTAGACTTGAATTTCAGAAAAAAGTTTATCGTAGGTTTGATCTTCATCGCAAAAGCGTTTTTTAAGTTTTGATTGGTGATTTTAATGCAATCTTAAAAATTGTAAATAAAATATCTTGATTTTTGCATTGCAAAAAATAAAAAATATTCAATATTGTGTAATTTTGTTGTAAAAACAAATCCCTATTTTGAAGCCAAATGAAAACCTTTTTGGAGGTTAAAAAACTATGAATAAACCAAGAATATTCACGATAACCTTGATTACCCTGTTGATCGGGGTGGTAGGGTTGACCAATTGCCGGCAGAAGAAAGAAGACAATACAGCTCAGAATTTAGCGTTGTTGGCTTTGTTGACACCAACACCAAATGAACTCTCTGGGGAAATCACCTCAGATCGAACCATCTCTGGTGAAATACCTATGAAAGGAATAGTAGAGGTAAAAGAAGGAGCTACTTTGACTATTGAACCAGGAACGGTAATCAAAGCAGAAACGAAATCCCTTCTCGTAGTGCTACCCGGAGCGAAAATCATTGCCAGAGGAACAAAAGAGAATCCCATTGTATTCACCAGTGCAAAAAAAGAAGGGGAAAGAAGACCCTCTGACTGGGGTGGAGTCATCATCATCGGAAAAGCTCCCATTGAGGCTGTTCCCTCTGCACCAGTTACTGAAGGAGAGAGAAGATATTCTTATGGACCACCAGGGACTAATGAACCTAATGATAACTCGGGAGTGTTGGAATACGTTCGCATTGAGTTTGCAGGAGGTATCTTTGATGCATCAGGAAATGACTACAACAGTTTATCAATGTATGCCGTCGGGAAAGGCACAACGGTTCAATATATCCAAACCCACATGGGACGTGATGATGGTGTAGAGATCTTTGGTGGAAGGGTTGAACCAAAATACCTTTTGATTACGGGAATGGCAGATGACGACCTGGATGTCGACACAGGATACTTTGGAACTATAACAAATGTATTGGGATATAAATATCCATCAAAGTATAATGTCTCTTTTTCTGATGATCCAAGAGGAGTAGAATTAGATGGAGTTGATAGTACCCAAAATGCTCGGGCGACATTTGAATCAAGGGGTGGAGGCGTCTATATAGTAGAAAATTTTACTTTTGTAGGTGCTGTGGAAAGTGTGACAGGTGGTATCCGGGTTCCTGTTTCTTCTAATGAGGTAAGAGAAGGAATCATAAGAAATTGTGCAGTGGTTACTTTAAGGTTTGGTCAGTTTTTCGGATATTTGAGAAGATTTGAAAATCCTTCGAACGCATCTGGTCAGAGTTGCCCTGACATCTCAACAGGCCGAACTGAAATTACTCTTCAAGATGTTCAAGTTACCGCGGGTACTCTAGCTCCTGAAACTACAGCTCGAACACACTTTTTCGGAACTGATAATTTAAATAATACTGCTGAACGTAAGATTAATGGAAGTCAATGTATAAATGGTACCGGTACCCCTGTATGCAATGATCAAAATATAACTCAAATCACAAATCCAGCATCAGGAAACTCAACAGGAACGAGACCAACATCTCCACCAGCTAATTCTATTTTTGAACTTGTTCCAAGAGTTTACAACGAGAGCTTACAAAACTACGAACGAGCTGAGTTTAATCTCCAAAAAATTCGAGCCTTTAAAGTTGGCAATCAACAAGTTGACTGGACCAAAGACTGGACCTATTGGAAGCATGAATAAATCTCCTGCCCCATTCGTGGGGCATTCTTTTTTGTTTATGAAAGTCTGGTTTTTTTTGTCTGCGGTTTTAGTTGTATCTTGCTACCAAGACAAGATAGATAAACGGAAAGAATGGGTTCTTCAGTATCGTGGCAAGGTTCAAGAAAGCTTCCGAGGAGAACCTACGATTGAGGATTTGCTGAGAAAATTTTTTACGGAACTACAGACCACAAAAAATATCGAACCCTATCTTGTGTCAGATGATGAGTACTTAAAAGTTTACTGGTCCAACGAGAGTTGGGATAGGATTTTGGATGCAGGTAGTAATTTTGATACCCTTTTGAGATTAAGACAAGTAGGTTTCCACAAGAACGTTCAAGACGTCAAAAGAAATTTTCCTTATACAAAACATCAATTCGCATCGTATGAGATTGAAGATACACAAATCCAAGAAATCAACGAGATTTATTTTTTGCGAAGGGTGCTACTCAAGCACAGAGACGAAATCGTCAGTGTTGGATTTGTGAAAACCATCCTCAAACACAATGGGCAACATAAAATTTTAGGAATAGGCGAATATGATTAAAAATAAAAGAACTTCATTATTGCTTGCTTATATTGTTTATATCTCAACGATTATTTCAAAACTGATCACAAAGGAGTATTTAATGAAGCGACTGATATTTTTGTTTTTGTTGGTATTGGCTCCTGTTTCTCTTTTATCTCAGACTGCCACTATCACAGGTCGAGTCATCGATGCACAGACAGGGCAGCCAATGTTAGGAGTGGCGGTGGTAATACGGGAAATTGGGGCATTCACGCAGACTGACTTTGACGGACGCTATAGTTTAAGCGTTCCTCCCGGAACTTACAACGTGATCTTTCAAATCATCGGATATGATACCAAAACCCAACGAGTTACCGTGTCTGCCGGTCAGAACTTCTCTTTGAACATCACGATGGGGGTTCAAGTTCAGGTCCTCCAAGCTGTGATTGTCGAAGAACGAGCCCTCAACGATACCGAAGCCAGCCTACTGGCATTACAGAAGAAAGCTCCGGTAGTCTCAGACGGAATCAGCCAAGAAGCCATCAAACGAAGCCCCGATTCAACTGCGAGCGATGTAGTCAAACGAGTCACAGGTGTGACCGTAGTGGGAGGTAAATACGTCTTCGTTCGTGGTTTGGGAGAAAGGTATTCCAACACCATGTTGAACGGAAGCATCCTACCATCTCCTGAGCCCGAAAAAAAAGTCGTGCCTTTGGATTTATTCCCAGCTCCTTTGGTAAAAAACATTCGTATCATAAAAAGTTTTGTGCCAGAAGACCCTGCTGAGTTCTCAGGTGGGTTAGTCAAGATTGAAACTGTCGAATATCCCGATGAATTCATTTTCAATGTGGGGGTCGGTATTGAACGAAATTCCATCACAACGGGAAAAGAATTCCAAAAGATCAAGCGAACAGAACCCTATGACTACTTGGGCTTAGGACCCAGTAGTATATTAGGTTTGAACAAAGGATGGGGATTGCCAGGTATTGCCGGAGCTCTGCCTTTGCCAGTGTCGTTGAACCCAGGGCGATTTTTTGTGACGGATTCAATTGCTGACTTAGCATATTTATCTTTTGATCAACGATGGGCACCAGCCAACATAAAGGCACCCGAAAATTACAGCTTTAATTTATCGATTGGAGATTCCGTTTTTAATCGAAAATTTGGTTATCTGTATAGCACCTACTACAAAAAAGAATACGAACAATACAATGCGATTGAATATCGTTGGTATGGAAGTTATCTTTTAGCTGGAACTTGGTTTCCAGAGTTAGCATATATTGAACCAGATTATAACCAGCTTCGACTTGCTAACTACAATTCCGAAAAAGTGATTTGGGGAAACAACATCAACTTGGCATACCGTATTACAAACCAACAACAGATTTACTTGAAGACTTTTTTTTCTACCAATTCTGATAAAAACTTTCGGGATTCTTTCTCGAGGATTGTGGTTCCTGACAATCAACTATTCATAACAGAGACTTCATACTATGTGGCAAGGGAAATTTTCAGTGTGACTCTTGGAGGACGTCATGGAATCCAATACATCCAAGAAATGAGACCCCATATCCTCACATGGCACTATAACATTGCGGGGGCTTCTCGAGATGAACCCGATCGAAAGAACCGAGTTTGGACCAGAAGCTTTGGCACTGATGAACCTTTGAAAGTAGGACAGAACGACGGGTTTGTCTTTTATAGCTTTGCAGTGGATGATGTCACTAACTGGAATGTGAGTTACGAATTAGAATATCCTCAATGGGATGGGTTAAATTCCAAACTCAAATTTGGAATTGATACTTACGAACGCACAAAAAACTTCAAATCCAAGGACTACAAATTAGAGCGATTAAAAGATTTAAATGAATTTGACTTTTATCCTGTCCCAGGAGATTTTACATTTAATATCTTTCGTTTGCTTGAAAATGAGTATCAATTCTATGAACGTTCAGCTTTACAACCCGATGCTTTTGAGTCCATCTTAGAAGTAAATTCCCGTTATATCCAAACGGACTTGCCTGTAGTAGCGAACTTGCGGGTGATTGCGGGGGTTCGCCAAGAAGAAACCTATCAAAAAACATGGACCCGAGAACTCACCAGCACAAATTTGGTTGATTATATCGATCAACAGTGCACACCAGAAGGCTTTCCTACGGATTTTCGATTCATTTTGGTAGATAACAAAATCTGTCCTATTGACGACTATGGAGTAGGAGATTATCGAGCAACAGACACCCTACCGTCTTTGAACGTAGTTTATGAAGTGGTTAAAGATCAAAACATTCGTTTGGCATATTATGAAAGTATCACTCGACCCGATGCAAGAGAATTATCTGAATTTTTATTCACTCCCTACTTTGCAGGAGAAATCTACGCAGGAAACAGCACCCTTAGACGTACTCGATTGAAAAACTACGATGCTCGATGGGAATGGTATATCACTCCCGAAGAATACGTAGGAGTATCTTACTTCATAAAAAACATCACTGATCCAATCGAACTAGTAGGAACACCACGAACAGGTGGAGGAAATAAGATATATACTTTCATCAACTCCGAAAAAGGAGAGATTAAAGGATGGGAATTTGATTTTCGTAAAGATTTCTTGAAGTTCTTTCGATTAGAGTTGAATTTTTATTTCATCGATTCGAATGTTGAAGTGATATCACCAATAACAAGAGAGCTCATTGCTCGTGGTTTCTTCCCATTGTATGATAAGCGAGTTACTTTAGCACCTACAAACCTAAGACGTCCACTACAAGGACAATCAGATAATGTTTATAACCTAAAGTTTTATTACTTCTTTGATGAAGAAAAGAAATTGGGCTACGTAGGACTGTTGTATAATTATTTTAGTGATCGAGTTCTATTCGTTGGAACAGCGGGTGAACCGGATGTCTACGAAAAAGGAAAAGGTTTCTGGGATTTTGTTGCTGCATATAGTCCTATCGAAAATCTTAATGTGAAATTTAGCATCAAAAACATTTATAATCAAGGCTTCGAAACCTATCAAAAATCCAACCTTGGCGGATACAAAGTGCCATACGAATCCTACAAGCGAGGAACCGACTACTCCCTCAGTGCCAGCTATAAGTTTTAATAAAATTCTGTCATAGCACCCCACCGAACCATAAAGGCAAATCGCCTTTGTGGTTTTTTTATTTGAGATAGTAAAAAAAATTTGTAAAACTAATTTACAAATTTTAGTTATGAATTTTTATTAGCCATAAACAATTTGCTATGATCAAAAATCTATCTGGCTTTTGATGAAGTATTGGCGATCTACTTTTCTTGCACCAATCAAATCCTTGTCTTGAAGGAAATTTGGCAAAGCAAATTGATTAACAATCCACTGCGAGAAGTTGTTTTGTGTGTAGCTTCCGATGTTTCGTGCTTGTAGTGGAGTGATTTTGTAAGGATCTCCATTTTTTGTCGTTGATGTTTTTTCAGAACCTCCAATCGCTACTCGAAGTCGAGCATTCGGACTATATTCCAACGCAATCAGAGTCGTAGAAAAGCGGGATTTCCCAAAATCAATTTTTTCTGAACGAACCCATTGAACTAATTTCTCCAAATTAACGTCTCCTATCACTCCATTTTCTTTGTAGTCCTCTAAGAAAAACTGATTGAGAACGGAAATTCTTTCTTGTGGTTGTAATCGCCCAGTATGGTTCCCGTTATCCGTTGTAAGGTAGTATCGAGCTACTAAACTCCATTCTCCAAGTTTCGTGTGAAAGTAAATATAATTTACCCAACCATAAGCATCCGCTGTGAAGAAATAATTTTGGTTTAAGAAATCCAATGGATTGAAACTCTGAGTTGAAATTTTTTTCAATAAAGAAGAATCAATTTTGTATGAAGCTTTTCTTCGATCTTTTTTATAGATTTGTCCCACACCCAATGTAAAACGCAAATTATTTCCTCGAAGGAGGGTATCCAATTCCCAACCAACGCTTTCGTCTCTTTTGGCTTTTGGACTACCTCGTAAAATCTCCCATTCTCCTTTGATGAAGTCAATCTTGTTGAAATATTCATATTCCGTTCGATGAACACCCATCACATTTTCATAAAAAAAAGGGATGTGAAGTAAAATCATCAATGGTTGATTTTCCTCGTCCCCCAATGGCATCAGAGTTCCCCGTCCATAGATGCTATATCCGTAGGAATCCCCAGCTCCTCTTGCTAAATCGGGTAGGGTTTTGTTTCGAATATCTTGAGCATTTCTTTTTCCTACACCTTCTCCATGAGCAAAAAGCAAATATCCCAAAAAGTATTTGCTTATAAACTCCAAACCAGCTCCAATGTCACTCGTTGTAGTAATCCCTACTTGATCCCACATGGAACGTCCTTCTTCATCTAAATAACGAAACCTCCAAATGCTTTCTAAGTTGTATCTACCTCCCGTTGTGGTAGGAGTATTTTGAAGCCCCACAATCATGTTGAGGTTTGCGACGATAGGGAAGCTAAAAAAAGCAAATTTAAAAAACGTCCTTCGAAAGTCATTACTTCCACGGAGGGCATCTCCTTCTAATGTAATATGATACCTCCAGTCTTTGAATCTTCCTTCTTTGACTCTTCCATCAATCCGAACGAAAATACGGCTCAAAGTAAATCCTTGGGTAGGACCTGTGTCAACAACTCCTTTTTGAGAGTCAATGCTATCAAACCCCACCCAAAAATACCCGTGTAATCGAAAGTTTGTGAGTCCCCATTCTCTGTCAAACCAATCCGTTTCCCATCCAAACAAACTGATGGGAAGACTAAAACAAACGAATATGGCAATCAAAAATGTTATGAACTTCTTCATAGAGGAATAGAATTAAACATTTTTTTTTTTCATTGCAACAAGAAATAATGACATTTCGTAATTACAACTTTATGAACAAAAGGGAAAAAATAATAATTTTTTAGGAATTGTTTGATAACTCAAAGATTGAAAATAGAGCTGATTTTTTTGATATTTTAGTGTATGAATTTATGATTGAGTTCCTAAGCATTTAGTCATTAGATGTGAAACAAAATTGATCTCAAGTTTGTTGTTTAAATCAAAGTCAATTTAATGATAAATGAAGTTTCTCAAACTCACACCGAAACTTAAATTCTAAGCTTCATCAAAACGAAATGGATCGAAAACAATGTCTTAATCTTGATTTACGAATTAACACTAAAAAGCGAACATAGAGTTGTTTTTCTCATGATTGGTGCTCAGCTCGGATGTAAACTGTCATAGAAGACAAAAATCACTCGCCTACTCAAACAATCCACCATAAGCCGATTGTCATAATTATGATAGAAGCTTAATTCTGGGGTTGTACGTTCGGTTTCGGTGTATCGTCGTTTTGTCTCAATTATCATCTCGAAGTCCAGAAAGATTATTTTTTCGTTTTATTGTGAAATTTCTTTTGGCAATTCTGTATTCTTACCCTTCTTTGAGTTTGTTAATCAATTTTTCATATTCATGATATACATCATCGGTGAAGGCAACAAAAAACACCTTCTCTGGTAATGCATGTTGTTTCAATTCTTCCAAAACAGTATGGACGGCAATCGGAACCGCTTTCTCAATGGGATATCCGTAAGCCCCTGTGCTTATGGATGGGAAAGCGACTGTTTTACATTGATACTCTCTTGCTAATAACATACTTTTTCTGTAGGCTGATTGGAGTAGTTCTGGTTCTCTGTTGTTTCCTCCACGCCAGATCGGTCCTACCGCATGGATTACGTATTTAGCAGGTAGTCGATAACCTTTGGTGATTTTTGCATCGCCTGTGTCGCAACCTCCAAGTGTTTTACATTCCTCTAAGAGCTCTGGACCAGCAGCTCTATGGATGGCACCATCAACACCTCCACCTCCCAGTAAAGTATTGTTTGCAGCATTCACAATCGCATCGACATGAAGTTTCGTAATATCACCCTTTACAAGTTCAATCCTATCTAAGACTTTCATGATTCTTTGTAAATCTAAACTTTCTTTTCTATCAAGTAATTTTATGTAAACGTTCTTTTTTTTGATTCTTGTTGTTTTGCTGAGTTATTTTGATAAGTAATTTCAGAAAAAGCCCCAAAGAGAGCCTATCATTAGGCATTGGAAACAAGACGTAAGCAATCCCTAAATCTTTATGGGATTTTGTATTTTAGAGATTGTTCGGTTTCCTTTTCGCCATTTTCGCTTAGATATATCAGGTTGTGATTTCTGATGAGGTCTGTTTTTGTTGGTTTTCAATCGTTTCCAAAATCCTGTCAATTTTGTTAAGAAACGTTTTGATTTTCATTTTTTTGGGCTTGATTGCTACAATGAGATAAGCATTCAAGAACTTGCTCGCATATTCTTGGAAGACTTTTTTATTGCTAATACTTTCGTAAATTACGGGGACATCGTCATAGGCTACGACCATTCTATTTGCACTCTCTGGGACCTGTACTGGTTGTTTTCATATCCGACGTAGATTCTGCTATCATCTTCGGTGAGATTTTGTTTTTTTTGTGAGTTCTTCCTCAATCTTCGTCAAAGATGTTGCTGTTTATGATTGTTGATGATCTCAAGCCGTAGTCCATAAGAAAGACCAAAATTCGAATTCATAAAGTTTTGGCTTCTATATTGTATATCTCCATGCCGAACTGCGTCTTGCAAGATATTACTATTTCTCAGAGCTCTTCGGACAATCTCAAACTTCTCCTCGTTGAATGATAGAAATTATTTTCTAATCTTTCTTCGATTTCCCTTAAAGATTGGATAGAATTTCTGATATGGGATCGAAGGCTATTGCTATGTTCAGAGTGGTTTTGATATTCGGCTCACTCCATCGTCTTCTTTCGATACAAAAAGTATCAATTAGACTTTCACTTCTTTGATTAACAATAAAAGAGTGTCTTATCGGTTCTTCCTTTCTCCAAGAAGAATATCACCATCAAGCACGATGATGTTTTGGCTCATATTGTTAATCGCCATGAGTTGTTCAGCACGACCAGTCTCTTTACCAGTCTCTTTAATGGATAAACCCTCACCAGCTTGATTGTCGCTGATCAGGTTGTTAATTTGACGTTCATTATCTAACCAGTAAATTTTAAGGTTATTTTTTAATTTTATTTCATTTAAATTGTTGTTTTCATATCATTGATTAAAGTTAGAAAGAGTTGTTTCATAAAATGAGAAAAATTTTGTATTTTACAAAAATTTTTTTGAAATATGCCTCAGATAAAACTGTTCGTTTCAATGGAGCTAAAAAAATCTGAGAGGCTACGAAATGTATTTATTGTTACTTACATGTCTTGCGTTTTGTGTGTAATATAGAAAGAAGTTTGAGCTTGTATGTATTATTATGTTTTTTTGACTTTGATTTTTTAAATTTGGCTTTGTGAAGAGGGATTAATTCTTAATAAGTTGAAACAATCACTACATTTTTTTGATTTTGAAATTAGCTGAGTTTAGAAAATATTTTCTATTCATATAAAAACTTTATAAATCAAATTTATAAATCAGTTTTATAATATTTCTTACTTTATGTAAGTTCGTTTTCTTATTTTTGTATCAAGTGGTTTTCGGCGAAACTGTAGTAGTTTGTTTCAGAAAAAATCAGGTGGTCCAAAATGGGGATATTTAAAATTTTACTGGCATCCAATAAAGCTTGAGTAGTTTGTATGTCTTCTTCACCTGGAAGAAGATTTCCTGAAGGATGATTGTGAGCAATAATGATTGCATTGGCACGATCTTCAATTGCTAAAGCAAAAACCTCTCGGGGGTGAATCATAGTTCGATTTAAAAGTCCTTTTGTTACCAGATGAACGTTCAAGATTTCGTTTGCGCCATTGAGGGTTACTACGACAAAGCATTCGTGTTTTCGATTAGCCAAATGAGAAATTGCCATGAATACATCTTGAGCGTTCCTAACTTTCCGAGGTAGGGGTTTCCATTTTCTTCGAAAGAATTCCATTGCCGCTATAATCAATAAAGCCTTTGCTTCTCCAATTCCCGGGATTTTGAGGAATTCGTCCATTTCAGGTATGGTTTTGGTTTTGTCAATAATATCAATCACTTGTTCGGAGATTTGTAGGACGTTAAGTCCTTTGATACCCGAACCTAATATGATTGCCATGAGCTCTAAATCCGTCAATGAGGAAATCCCATTTTGCTTGAGTTTTTCCCTTGGTCTTTCCTCAATAGGAAGTTCTTTAATGGAGAGGTTCTGAAACGGAAATTTTGTGTTCACATTAAATAAAATCTATCTTTTTGATGATTTTACAAAGTTTTTTTATGTTTTTTGTGTTTTTTTTGAAGTTTTTGATTTCAATGGTGCACTTTTAGTGGTTTTCTGAATGAAAAATTGATCACAAAATTGAACTAAGGTTTGTATGTTTTCGAAATGAAGAATTAAATTCAGTCTGCCGGGAATATCCAAGATGATGTCTCGTCCTTGACCGAACTTCAGGAGGGTTTCGGGAAAAATCCACTCATCCTGCCATGCCACAATCGGATAAAATTCCTCATATAAAAGAGCATTCATTTTATAAGTTAGCAAATATTCACTTCTCGGAACAATATCTTTAAAAATGGGAAGAAAAGTTAAATATCTATATATCTGAGAACCCCAAAAGGGAGTATCCAACGTGATGATTCTATGGATCTTTTTTCTTGCTTCGTCTGAAAGTGAAAGAGAAATTAAACCACCATTGCCATGTCCGATGAGGGTGATTTTTTTCAAATCTGATTGTGTCAATTTTTGAGATAATCTTTGAGAATGTTTGTATATACTTACAAAAGGATTATAGCAATAATAAAAAAAAACCTGATAATCACTCTTTTTGAAATAATGCCTCATGATAAAATAAAAAAAAGGCGGAGTCAAAATATCTGTAACAATCAAAATTGTTCCCTTTTTTCCTTTCTTGTAGGGCAAGAGAGGAATATAGAGATAAAATGTAAAAAGCTGTAATACCAAAAGAAGAACTTCTATGATCCAAGAAATGATCACTTTTTTCCTTGACGGATGATTCATACTACCATTTTTCAATAGAAAAAATGATTGTGAAGTATTTTTATGGCACTCTTGCTGAATTATCCCTTTTCTCACCTAAACGAAGAAAATGCGTTAAAAATAGCTCACGATATCTTAGAGTTTTACGAAAGTCAAGGGCTTGCCGTAGCTCCAGTGGGGATTTATTTCGAAAACTTAGAATCTATCCATCAAGAAGTATTTTCTTTTTTGAAGGTGTTTTGTGAAGTTTTTCAAATTCAACTTGTTTTTTTTCATTTGCCTGCGGATTTACGTTTGAACTTTCACTTGGAGGGCTTTCCCATTCGTTTTGGTTGTGGAATGATTGGAGAATAGTGATTTATTCTAATGCCATCCGAAGCTTGATTAGGTTTTCTACCAATTTATCAAAAACTTCATCTCTTTTTGCATCATCAGGGAAGGGAAGAACCCGTTTCCCCGAAACTGGATCCATATAAATTTCAATTGTAGAGTTGGGTCCTTTTCGAATGGATCTCGCATGTGCTAAGTTGATGAGTTCTTTTTTTCCTAATTTAAGCCATAACATATTATCCTTTTCTTCGGTGGAAATCCCTCATAAATTCTGCTAATATTTTGCAACCTTCCTCCGGCATTGCATTGTAAATAGAAGCCCTCAAACCTCCCACACTTCTATGACCTTTTAGCTCATAGAGATTATGCTTTTTGGCTTCATTTAAAAATTCGTCCATCAGGCTTTCGTTCTTTAGTCGAAATGTCACATTCATCAAAGAACGATCTTCTTTAACAGAATGACCATAATAAAATCCCTCAGATTCATCAATGGCGTCGTAAATGTATTTTGCTTTCTTTCGGTTGATTTTATCGAGCTCTTCTAATCCTCCCTTCTTTTCAATCCACTTCAAAACCAAATTGAACATATAAATTTGAAAGGTTGGTGGGGTATTATACAAACTTTGGTTTTTCCCAAAGGTGGAATAACGAAACATCGTAGGAAGGTACTCATACTCCCTTTGATAATATTCTTTGTCGATCACTACTACTGTCATTCCTGAAGGTCCGGCATTTTTTTGCAAACCCGCATATACTAAACCAATATGGGTCCAATCAATCGGTCTGGATAGAAAGTCAGAGCTCATATCGATCACAAGTTTAGTATCTTTGGGTTTGGGAAGTTCATGAAATTGTGTTCCGTAAATTGTGTTGTTGGACGTGATGTGGAGGTAATCTAAACCTTCGGGAATTTCGTAGTTTTTGGGTATGTATGAGAAATTTTTATCTTCGGAGGAGGCAACAACCACAATATTTACGTTTTGGATTTTTGCTTGTTCATAGGCTTTTTTCGCCCATTCTCCCGTGAGGATGTAGCCAGCCTTTCCAGATTTCTGATTGAAGCGGTTTCCGGTGAGATTCAAGGGAATTAACGCAAATTGGGTAGAAGCTCCCCCTGTCATGTAGAGAATATCAAAACGATCAGGGATGTTAGCTATTTTTCTTAATAGGTTCATTGATTCAAAGTGGACTTCTTCGAAAATCTTTCCCCGATGGGACATTTCAATAATGGACATTCCTGTATTTTTGTAATTCGTAAATTCTTTCTGAACTTCTTCTAATACTTCCAATGGCAAAGTCGCAGGTCCAGGAGAAAAATTATAAACTCGATTCATAAAATACTTGATTTTTCTTCTAACTCAGTTGTAAAGATAATAATGATTTATTATGGAAAAATTGAACATCAAGTTAAGCATTATTCGGATTTAGTTTTTATTGGTATCAATAATGGTCTCTGTTCTTATCTTAAAGATCGAAATCATAGTTTGTATTTTTTTTACTCGAAGTTATCAGGAAAAAGATACAAGGAACTTTTGGATGAAGGATTTCGAAGAAGTGGGGTTTACGTTTATAAGCCTTATTGTTTGAATTGTTTGGAATGTCAAATTCTGAGGGTTCCCGTGAAAGATTTTCAAATGAGTAAAACCCAAAAAAGAACATGGAGAAAAGTTTATCCCTTTGTGAATTATAAGATTGAAGCTCCAAGTTTTAGTTTTGAGAAACTTTCTCTCTATCTTCGTTACATAAAGGCAGTGCATGATGAGTATTGGAAAAAAATGTATCCTGATATAAACGAACAAGATGTGATCGTAAAAAAACTCCTGACCAAAGAATATTACTTACTAACATCAGAAGAAAAAAGAGCAGTTATTGATCGCTTCCAAGAAGACTACCAAGGATTTCTTGTTGATAGTTGTTTAGATGAAGGTTTGACGAAAGAACTCCAGATTTATTACAATCAAGAATTGATAGGTTTTGGTATCTTCGATATTGTAGACGATGCGTGGTCTAGTGTTTATTTTTGTTATGATCCTGATTATCGAAAATGGAGCATTGGAACCTTCTCGGTTTTATTAGAAATTGAGATAGCAAAAAGCATGGGCTTGAGTTACTACTACATTGGTTATTACATCAAAGACTCAAAAAAGATGAGCTACAAAAATCAATTTCAGCCGTATGAAATCAAAAAGCTCAACGATAAGGACTACCAAAGATCAGCTCAAACCTAATTATGATTTTTCATCAATAAGAACAAAGGATTTCCCCATGAGCTTCATACTAAGTCATAAGAATCTTTGGATCTGGTGGTTTGTAGGTGTTGTTGGTTTTCTTCCTGCGAAGTCACTTTTTTCAGAGAATTCCTTTTTTCGGATTATGATGGGGTATGGACTTTACGGAACAGGAAACATCATCAACGGAGCTGGAGAGGGCTTGAGGTTGATTGAAAGAGGGATTAATTCTGGATTTTTGTTCTCCCCCATCTGGACCCCACTTATCCAGCAAATAGGACCGATTTATCAAAATCAAGATTTTGACTTAACTCAATTTTCATTTGAGCTCCAATGGGGAAAAACGCACAATCGAAATGAATACGGACTAAGTGTTGGTTATTTTGATCTGGGTTTTGATTTGATTCTACCCCAGACGTATTTGAATGTAAGTCGCATCTACCCAGAAAGTCCTTTCTACTTGCCAGTCACGAAAGACTTAAAAGACCGAACTTTGCTGGCGAGTGTGGTTCAATTCGACATTTTTTATCATTACACATTTTTTCGGGTGGAAAGTTTTGATTTCTTTTTTGGTGGTGGTGTCGGTTTGGGGTTTGGGAAGCTTTCGTATTCGGGTCCCTATGTTCAAGAAGCTCATGGGATTTTATCTTTGGGAACTCGATATGAAGTATTTAGAAACCACCAACTCATTCTCATGATAAAAAACTTGGCTTCAACAGTGAAAACAGGAACTTCGAATTTGATTGATCGACGAAAAGTTTTGGTAAATCCGAGACGTGGAGAAATCATAGTCTCAGCAGCTCAAGTTGGATTGAGTTTTGTTTTGACGGAATAGAAAATCGCAATTTCATGGCAGTAATCTTTATGAGGACGAATATAGTTCATATTGGAGCTACAGAATTAAGCTACGAGATCCGGGGGATTGTTTCCGTTGCCGAAAAAATCAAACAAATCACGGGAAGACCCATTATTTGGGAAAACATCGGTGATCCCGTTCAAAAAGGAGAAAAAATCCCACTTTGGATGAAAGAAATCATACATCAAGCCATCAATAAAGATGAAGTTTATGCATATAGCCCGACGAAAGGTTTAAAACGAACTCGAGAGTTTTTAGCAGAAAAAGTAAACAAAGAAGGATATGTCCAAATTGATCCTGAGGATATCATATTTTTTAACGGTTTAGGGGATGCCGTCAGCAAAATCTACGGATTTTTACGAAAAGAAGCAAGAGTGATTGGACCATCTCCCGCTTATCCAACACATTCTTCTGCGGAAGCAGCTCATGCTGGCTCACCCCCCATCACCTACAAATTAGATCCTAATAACAATTGGATGCCCGATCTGGAGGAACTATATAACAAAGTAAAATACAACGAATCCATTGCGGGCATTATGATTATCAATCCTGATAATCCCACTGGTGCTGTCTTCCCAGAAGAGGTCCTGAAAGAAATTGTAAGGATAGCCAAAGAATTCGATTTATTCATCCTTTCGGATGAAATTTACATCAATATGACTTATAATGGCACAGGAGCTATTCCCATTGCAAAAACCATTGAAGATGTTCCTGCTATTTCCATGAAGGGAATATCCAAGGAGCTCCCATGGCCAGGAGGAAGGTGTGGTTGGATTGAAATTTATAATCATCGCAAAAATCCCATGTTTGAACAATACATCAAAAGTATTTTGAATGCAAAGATGTTGGAAGTATCCTCCACAACACTGCCTCAATACGTCATTCCCGACATTCTATCCCATCCAGAATACCCAAATTGGCTAAACCAACGAAATCAGTTCTACAAAAAAAGAAGCGAAATGCTACAAGAAATTTTCTCAAAGGTTCCAGGTATCAAGTTCAATCCTCCAAAGGCAGCTTTTTATGCCAGTATAGTTTTTGAAGAGCCAATAACAAAAGATATGAAGTTAGAAATTCCTGACAAAAAAGTTCGAGAGTTTGTGGAGACTCTGTGTAGTAATCCGTCTTTGTCTAATGATCAACGATTTGTTTATTATCTTCTCGGAGCAAAGCAGATTTGCGTAGTTCCTTTATCCACGTTTGTTACGCCACTACAGGGTTTTCGCTGCACCTTGCTTGAACAAGATGATGACGTTTTTATCCAAACCTACACAACCATTGCTGATGCTATTGTTGAATACTATAATTCAGCAAAAACGAAGGTTTTTGTCTAATTGATTTTCAATTTTTCTATAGCGGCAATTACCATATCAGGTGTGATTTCTCTCATACATCGAAAATGTTTTTCTGGACATTTTTTCCCTCCATGAGTTCCACAAGGTCTACAGTATAATCCTTCAATTTCTACCACCGCGCTATTATCACAAATGGGGGCATATCCCAGTTCCTTGGTTGTCGGACCAAAAATGGCTACAACGGGAATACCAGCCGCACAACCAAAATGAACGGGAGCTGAGTCATTCGAGACTAAAAGTTTGCAACGCTTGAGAAGAGAATACAACGTCGGAAGATCCGTTTTCCCACAAAGATTATGGATTTTATGATAGTAATGATCAGGATAAAGAAGTTTTACAAAGTTTCGTATATGTTCTGAGACTTCATAATCAGCTTTCGAACCAATAAGGATAACTGGAGCTTTCAGTTTGTCTATCACTTTTACAGCAAGTTCGGCGAAACCCCAACTGGTCCATCGTTTGGTGGGCCAAATGGATGATGTGGCAAAGGCTACTGGCTTTGTTGTGAAAAACTTAAGAAGTTCTTTTGCTTTTCGTATGCCATCTTCAGTTTCTTCTAAGATAGGTGTGTTGGTAAAGTCCTTGAACTCAGGCAAAAGGGAATCTTTTAGAAACTTTAATAATCGATGGATTTCGTGCTGATGAGGATTTCGAGAAACATGGTAGTCATAAACAAAGGACCATGAAGCTGTATCATATCCAACTTTGAATTTCCCTCGTGAAAAATATACAATCAAAGAAGTTCGAAAAGATTGATGAGGAGATAATATAATATCAAAATTTTTTTCTTGAATTTTTCTTATGATTTCTATCATTCCAAAATATTTGTGTTCGTTTTGTTTGTCGATAACTATGACCTCATCTATGAATGATAAGTTTTCTAAAATGCTTTTTGCTTCGGGCTTGACCAACACGGATAGTTTTGAATTAGGAAAGTGTTTTTTGAGGATTTTGAGCATGGGGGTTGTGAGAACTACATCTCCAATAAAAGCAGTTTGTATCACTAAGATTTTGATGTGATCATGAGTTTGGATGAAGTTCAATAGTTCAGATTGCTTCATTGCTTCCATAAAAAATATTTGAAGTAGACATAAAACTAAAAAAATCAAAAAGAAACGATGAACCTCCCACGACTTAAAACAATAGATATCTACATTTTAAAAGAGATTCTTACTACGTTTTTTGTGATGTTGCTGTTTTGGACTTTATTTTTTATTGTTTTGATCTTCAAAGATTTGATTGGAGAATTGATCGGTAAAGGAATAGATACTCTCAAAATTCTTGAATACCTCGTTTATCTTATAGGAGAAAAAATCACATTTACGATTCCTATTGCGAGTTTGCTTGCGGGGATTTTAGCAACAGGGAGGCTTTCATCTGACTCAGAAATCACTGCTATGAGAGCTTCGGGTATAAGCTTCAAAAGAATCCATGCGATTTACTTGCTTTTTGGTGTGGTAGTTATGTTCTTCGTTGGAGTATTTTACTTTTATCTTGGACCTCTGAGTAGCAAAGCTCGATATGACTTCGAAGAATGGCTTAAAACCTACTATAGTCTTAGTTTGGTGAAATCGGGAAGATTCATGAATGTTTCTGATACAGAATCCATGGGGGATTATGGACAAGACATTTATGTTCAATATCGAGATGGTTCCCATTTGAAGAATGTTCACATTCGAAGATGGAAAAATTCCTTCGAAGGAGCCGAACAACTTGGATCTAGCATCAAATCAAGAATTGTGCAAATCATTTTTGCTGAGAAAGGAACCATCATGTCAAGGATTAAAGAAAATGGCGAAGTAGAGAACTTCATCCGATTGGAAAAGGGCTACATGATTGAGTCCCATCCCAATTGGACCAAGTTAGAAATTACAGACTTTCGAAATGGTTTCATGGATTATATCCTCCCCAAGCTTTATAAAAAAGTAATAAAGTTAGATGTGAAACCCGAAAATTATACTTTCTGGGAGCTGTGGGAATTTTTATATAAATTGGATCAAGGAGAACATCGAATTGATCTTTTTCACTCTGATGGCGTTGGTGCTGTTAAGCTCGATGACATTTTCACCGGGCAAAAGCTTCCATCTATTGGAGAGATGAAAGGCTACTTAAACCAACAAAAAATCTGGTTGGTTCAAAATTATGGTTCAGTTGGAAAAGAAAATGGACCATCTTTACAAGAATTTAATCAAGTAGCACAGTTAGTATTTCGATTGGAAATTTTCATAAAGGATGTAGAAAAAACGAAACGAAAGTTTGAGTTCGAAATTCAAAGACGTTTATCTATACCGGTATCAGTTCTTTTGTTTTTTTATCTTTCTTTCCCACTGGGATTGGTAGTGAAAAGAGCTGGCAGAGGCATGAGCTTTTCTTTAGCTTTGATTGTGTTTTTTTTGTATTACTCTTTGGTTTCATTAGGAACGAGTAATGCTTTTGATGGACGTTGGAATCCGATTATGAGTGCTTGGCTTCCCAATGTAGTTCTCTTTTTGGTTGGGAATTATTTACTTTCCGTGAAAACGGATGAAATCCGTCCCTTGGGTTTTTTCGTCACCTTGATGGAAACCTTTTACAGAAAGTATTTATACAATCATCCATGGTTTATTTATGGGGAAAAAATTTTTTATAAAGCCATAGAATTTATAAAAAAAATAGTTGCTAAGATTAAAAATACAAATAAAACAATGTAAGGAATGACAGAAATAAAAATTTGGCATTTTTCGAAAAATTTACGATTCCCTCTTAAAATTAAAGTAGATAATTTATCCGAAAAAAACGTAAGGGTTCAAATTATAGAAGAAGATTTAAGCAAGATAAAATCTATTGATTTTAATGAAGACGAAGTGAATATTTTAGTGTTTCAATCTTATGACGACGATTTAACTGAGGTGTTGGAGATTATCAACAAAAATCCTATTATTATACCATATATCAAGGTTGTAATATTACCAGAATCATTATTAGAAGAATTTCATTCAAAATTAGAGGTAAAAAAAAGAACATATGTATTAGATGATCAAACAAAATCGACAACACTAAAAGTTTTGTTAGAATTTTTAGTCAAATCAGAAAGGTACCGAAAAATCATCCAAGAGTTTTCTACTCAAGTCAGGAAATATAGAGATTTTCTTGAGGGGTATATCCAGCTTATTAGAACAGAATTATTAGATGCAAAAAATGAATCAAGAGCCTATCAACATTTATTGGAATTTGAACAAAAATATAGAGTCTTTGAAGAACAGATAAATAAAGCTTTAGAAGAAGCATTCCAATTGAAAGAAAAAGAAATGATTGAACTACATTCAACAATAAAGGCGTTAGAGCGTTTAGGAGAGTTTCGTGATCGGGAATTAATGGAAACAAGAAAATCCTTAGAAGCAACCGAGATTGCATTAGAAATTAGCAGACAAGAAAACATAGAAAGAGAAAAAATCATCGAAGCTTTACAAAGACTGAATATCATTACTGATGCTGAAATCATAGAATTATACAAAGAAAATCAAGAATTGAGAAAAAAACTGGGACTCCCACCAAGAGAAAGTTATTTTCCAAAAGACATAAGTTAACATTCTTTTTTCTTTGTGAATTTTTATACAAACCGATAAGAAAAAAAATGAGAAAACTTTCATTCTTTTTGTTGTTTTTCTTTTTTTTGTCGCTTGTTTTTGCCATTCCACTTGCATATCATCAAATACCTTTATTCGAGAAGGGGCAGAAACGTTCTTACGAATATTTTTTACAAGGTGTGTCGTTATTTAATCAAAATCAATATGAAACCGCAAAATTCTTTTTTCTAAAATCACTCAACGAAAAGCCTGATTTTTATTTTGCTCGTAGATTTTTGGCAGACTCATATTTTCTATCAGGAGAATTAGAAAATTCTTTGCAGGAATATGAAATTTTAAAAGAACAAATACCTCATGATGAAATTACTCAAAACAAAATCCATTCAATTGAGAAAATTCTATTAGGAGATATTATCAGCAATGATGACTTTCATTATATATTTGATCGGGTAGTTACTGCTTCCGACATTCGAGAAACTGAATGGCTTCCTATCAACATTAGAGCTGATGAAAAGTTTTTCTACGTTTTATCTTACAAACCTGGTGGGATTTATGTTTTTGATTATGAAGGAAATTTAGTTTCGAAAACAATAAATCGCATCAATTTCTCCATCGATAAGCCCAAAAGCCTTGTTGTGAATGGTAGTTTCCTCTATGTATCTGATATGGGGAAAGATGAGGTGTTAATTATCAATAAAGCAAATTTAAATTTAGAAAAACGTGTGAGTGTTTCCTATCCAACCAGTATGTTTTTTTTAGATGGCATTTTATACGTATGGAGTCAGAAAGAAAAACAGTTTTATAAACTTCTACCCGATGGTAATATTTTGCAAAATTTATCAATAAAAAATAATAATGTCTCTATTGAAAATCCTAAATTCGAAACAGATGGAAACTCCATTTACATGTTGGATCGGTTTCAGATTCAAAAGATTGATCTTTCTGGTTATTATTTAGAAACGTTAGAAATACCCTACAAAGTGAAAGATTTTTTTGTTTTTAATACCATTATGTTTCTTTTGGATGAAGAAGGAAATGTTTGGTTTTCGTATGCCCCATTTCGGGAATGGAAAAATTTTTTTAGTATCTTAACATTACCACCTGATGGAGGTGTAGAAATTCAAGATTGGAGATTTTTGTCGAGTATCATCTTTGATGAGACTTATTTTGCCATCTCTGACATCACAGGGAAGATTTATAGTTTCAAAAAACAAAGAAAGTTAACAGAAAATATCATAATGCAGATTCTCAATATCGAAGTTCATGACTTTCCCAATATTGCTGTTCAACTTCTGATACTCAATCCCGATGTAAATCCAATGCCCAATTTAGAAAATCGACATTTCGAAATCTACGAAAACCACAAACGAATCTATGTTGTTAATTCAAAGAATTATGAAATCTACAAAAACAAATTAAATCTGCTAATGATTAAAGACCCTGATTTTCGAGTTCCCAAGAATTTCGAAAAGCTGTTTAAACAAAGAATAATGGAATTCTTTAGTTCTTTTCGTATCAACGATGAAGTCTACTTTAGCATTGCAGGGGATAACTTAAAAATCATCAGTAACTCAAAATACAACTTGGAAATTTATGATAATCTCTTGAATGCGACCATCAAAACCAAAAATCAACCGAATGACGTTCAATCTCTTATAGAAGGAATGCAGTGGTTAATCCCCAAAAAGGGAAACAAAGGGATTGTGTATTTTACGAACAGAAATTTGGTTTACGAAAGTGAAGAAAGTTATAAAAAACTCATCAATCTTTCTCTGATTCATCAGGTTCCAATCTTTGTGATTTCTTTTGAACGGCATTTGGAATGGGAAGAATTCTTTAAAAACATACAAGGCAAATATTATAGCTTTTTGCTTGATCAAAACTACAAAAACATCTTTGAAGCTTTACTAAAAAGTTCGAAGACTCATTACCTTTTGACATACAAAACACCCCTTGAATACAAGGAGAATTTGAAAGATATTTATATAAATGTCCGAGTAAAACTAAATTATATGCAATATGGAGGGGTATCTGAAGGTGGCTATACAATTCCATAAAAAAGTGCTTTTTTTGTTGTTTTTCCCCATTTGGCTATGGACCCAGGATTTTGGTTTTCGAACGGTATCTACGAATAAACCCCTAAATCAGATTCCTTCAAATGAGCTATTCAGATTAGCAGAAAAAAACTATCAAGAAGAAAAATATAATAACGTAATTTTATACTTAACCGAATACCTTGAAAGACAACCAGCCAAAATTGAAGCCGAAGTATTGTTGATAAAAAGCTATTTACATTTAAACGATATTTCAAACGCCAAAAATCGAATCCAAAAAAATCTAAAGATATATCCAGATCAAAATATCTTCAAAATACTTCATGGATTTGTCCTTGTAGAGGAAGGAAAACTCAAGGAAGCCGAAAATCTCATCAATGAATTGGATGCAAAAAACCTTCAAAAACAAGAATTTTTTGAACTAAAAGGAAATTATTACTTCAAGCTCAATCAATATGCATTATCTGATTTTTTTTATAAAAAATACTTAGAGTCAAATCCCTTAGATAAGCGTATCTATAGAAAAATAATACAGAATTTATTAGCCCAAAATCAAATCTCAAAAGCAGAAGAATATGCAAGAGAATTTCAAAAACTTTTTTTCGACTCTATTGAAGTTTATAAAATCAATGGAGAAATTCACTACAAAAAAGCATTCATAGAAACCAACAATAAACAAAAAAACCTAAACGAAGCCTATCAAAATCTAAAAACCTATGTAAACTATACTGGCGGAAATCCTGAGCTCCTCAATAAGCTAATGCTAATTGCTTATTTACTCAATAGTAAAGATAAAATCCAGAGTATAAAAAGTGAGTTCGATTTCGAAACAAACGATCTATTGTTGTTAGCCAACAAAAATGACTTTTTAGAATTAGATAATGCAAGCACTTTAAAGGATCTTTGTTCAAGAACAGAATATTTTTTCTCATGTCCAAGGTATGATTTGTTTCTTTTAGAGAAAAGAATTCCATTTGAGTCCCTCAATCGAAACAAATTTTATTACCTAAAAGCAAAAGAATATAAAAAGAAATTAGACAATGAAAACTTTCTCTTTTCGTTAAAATATGCTGAGCTCTTTTATCCAAAAAACATAGAGATAAAAAAAGAGTATTTAGAGTACTATCAAGACAATCACTATTATGAAGACTTTTTTCTAACATTGCATGAGTTGATACGAAGTGAGCCAGAGGAAGTCCGTTGGCGAATTCTTATGCGAAGGTTTTTAGAAGAAATGAAGGATTATCCTTTTTTGAGGCTTACTGGAGCTCATTGGATTAACTTGAAAGATTTCTATCAGCGAGAAAAAGAAACAATTTTGGTTTTCAATCCATATCCTCTGGAGCAAAATGAACTTCACTTTAAAGAGCCAGAGATTTTGAGAAACTATATAAAAAATTTTATAAATTTTATACACTATTTTCAAACTATTAAAGAAGAGGATTGGAGCCATCTAAAAACCATGTTTTTTCGAGAGTCTCGGTATTATCTTTTTTATCAGCCTGAGCTTTTACCTGTTTTAAAGGAGTGGGAAAATGAAAAAAAAGTTTCTGTTCATTTTTTGTTAGAAAGCTTTTATCGAATATCACCTAATCGATTCCAAATCGATTTTGTTTTAAGGTCACGTGATGGCTACATCATCAAAAAAGACAGCTTTATTTCAAACAATCCTAAACAAGAAGAAAAGCTGGGTGTGTTTTTAAAGCAATTCTTGCTTCGTTCTGTCCCATTAAAGGCAAAATACATAGGAAATCACAATGGGAATATAGCAATCAACGTTGGAAAAATTGACCTAATAAAAAAAGATGATATATTCAAAAACCAAAATCAGTATTATCGAGTAAAGGAAGTCTATCCTTACACGTCATTGTTGGAATTAATAAAAGGTGAATCCAAAAAGCTTACTCCACAGGACATATTTTATCGAGAGAATTTAAATTTATGAGTAATTCATCGATAAAGTTAGAGATGCGGATTGGAGTTTTTCTTTTTTTGATGGTCTTTTTTGTTTTTTCTCTTTTTGGTAGGAGCACACGAAATGTTCATGGTAAATACACAATTGATGACATACAAAAACATTTGGTTTTTCAAATCCAAACCGAAAGGAATTTATATCAAGCAAATGAACTGATACCAGTGAGTTTTCAAATTCAAAATCAAGGTTTTTTGAGTTTTCGTTTCTATGTGAATCAAAAGTTTACAGAAAGTTTTTATATAGAAATCCTTGATGCAAATGGCAAGGAAATTCAAGAGCAAGTCGAAGTTTTGAATCATCCTGATTTTGAAATCACGTCCTTACAGAAAAATTTAGTAGAGAACCTAAATGGCAATCCTGTTAAAGAAATACTCCTTCATCCCAACGAAATATTCACTAAAACATTTTATATAAAAAATTTACCTGTAGGAGAATATCGTATCGTTGGATATTTTATTCCCTATTCTTATGATGAGAATTATAAGAGCCAACTGCGATTTGTTAGTAAAAATCGAATCACCCTCACAATAACAGAAGAACAGAGTGTTTTTCGTTTTGTTGATGATCAAGAAATCCCCAAAGAAGCCATTCCTTCACCTGATGAGGTTGTGTATTTATTTTTGATGGCAGAGTATTATAAAAACTGGGATAATTATTTTAAGTATATTGAGCTACAGGATTTTATTTTATCGTATGAACTTTTTGAGAGGGATTATAGAAGAGCTGATATAAAAACAAAACAAAATTTATTAAATGAATTTAAAAATTTTCTCAAAAATCAACCAATTGATCCTATCATTCGTTTTCAAATCAAGGAAGTTCATTATCTTCAGCCACATGTGGCAAAAGTATTTGTAGAAGTATTAAGAGGAAAGCCAGGCTATAAAGTAGAGTATTTATACGAATATGAGTTAAAACGGAAAGAATATTGGAAAATCCATCACGTTATTGTAGCTGTTCAGAAAATAATGAAATAAAAAAGCGATCGAAAGATCGCTTTAGTTGAGAATTCCTGATTCTTCTACGATTTTTATAAGGTTTTTTACAGACTGAGCAGATTTATTGAGGGCGTTTTTTTCTTCTTCTGTGAGCTGTATTTCTATGATTTTTTCGACACCATTTTTTCCTAAAACTACGGGGACACCCATAAAGATTCCATGATGTCCGTATTCACCTTCGCAAAGCACAGCACAAGGGAAAATCCGTTTTTGATCTTTCAAGATGGACTCAGCCATTGTGATAGCACTCATTGCCGGAGCATAGAATGCTGAGCCAGTTTTTAGTAAGTTGACGATTTCTCCACCGCCATTGCGGGTTCTTTCCACCATAGCATCAATTTTTTCTTTGGTGAGTCCGGGAAATTCAGGCAGAGGAATACCAGCAATTGTAGAATAACGTGGAAGGGGAACCATATCATCACCATGTCCACCTAAAACAAAAGCGGTAATATCTTCTACTGATATACCAGTTTCCATAGAAATGAAGGTTCGAAATCTTGCAGAATCCAAAACTCCTGCCATGCCCATCACTCGATTTTTGGGAAAACCTGTGACTTTATACATCACGTAAACCATTGCATCAAGGGGGTTGGTAATGACTATAACAAAAGAATTAGGTGCATATTTTTTGATGTTTTCTGCAACTTCTTTGACAATTTTTGCATTGGTGTGAACAAGATCATCTCTTGACATTCCGGGCTTTCTTGGAAGTCCTGCGGTTACAATACAGATATCTGCGCCTTCTATGTCTTTATAATCATTTGTTCCAATTACTTTAGCATTGTATCCATCGATGGGAGTGGATTCGTATATGTCTAAGCCTTTTCCTTGGGGGACCCCTTCGACAATATCATACAAAACAATATCTCCTAATTCTTTCTGAGCAGCAAGTAATGCCAAGGTGCCACCGATTTGACCAGCACCAATCAAAGCAATCTTCTTTCTTGACATAACTTCACCTTTTTTGTAAGGACTTCAAGCTTGATTTTTGATAACTTTTTGATTAGTCAATTCTTGTTTTGCATTTTTTTTTGGACATCAGACAAAATGAGTTTTTGGCTTCATACTGATTTGAATATGCAGTAATAAAATGATGTCAAAGATACTTTTTTATTAGCTTCTACAATGATAGAAAAAAGATCGTAAAAAAGATAATTTACAAGTGAAAAAAATAAAATTTCTGTAATTAAAAAAGCTTTCATGGAAGCTAAACGAGAGATACAACTACAGAATAAAATCTATGAAGATGAAGAGCTATTCAAAAAAACTCATATTGCACCCCATAGAGGAAAACCTATTTTTTTGATCCGTTTCGAGTTTTTGAAGGGAACTACGTATCATAAATTTGCGGAGATATTACAAAACGAAATCCACTTTTTGGTTAATACGACAAGTATCGATTTTGGATTTTTTCTTAATCAAAAAGAAGAATTTTTGCTTCTTGCAATCTCTCCATTTAGTGGTTGGAGTGAACATGAATTCCCCAATTTGGACAATGCTGTTGGTAAATTTTTAGACTATTACGAAAAACACAAAAAAATTTCATTTCGTTTTGGCATTGGAAGAACTGCTTGTAATTTTATCTCTGAGAGTGATGAAATTTATCAAGAATTATATACAGCTTCAAAAAAAAATTTAGATGATAACCTAACAAGGTGGAAGTGGACATTTTTAAATCGAGCTAATACTTATCTTTCTTCTTCATCCAAAGAAGCTGTTATTCAACCAACAATCTATTTTCATCCTCAGAAAAAAACGTTTTCGGTTGTGGGCGGAGAAGTATTCATTGGGGGAGGATTATATCATAGCTATAAAGATTTGATTAAAGATATTCCTTCAGATCAAAATATCCATCGATTTGAACTTTTGATTTTAGAAAAGCTCATCTTAGCAAGTGAAGGTTGTAAAGGAACCTTGAAGTTTAATATTTCTCCAGAGTCTTTTATAGAAATCTTTAAAGACCTCATTCGTGTGAAGAGATTTCATGGTTTAGTAAAAAGTAGAAACTTAGAACCAAAAAATATTCGCATAGAGCTCATAGAGAAACCTTTTGAAGAAAAAGACATCAAGCTAAAGGAAGTTTGTAAATTTTTCTGGGATTATGGATTCAGTTTTTCTGCAGATGATTTTGGTGTGAGAAGTCAAAGCCATCAGGTAGTTTTGGAATTAGGATTGATGATTAAAGAAATCAAGCTGGATCCCTTGAGCTTTCAATACAAGAAAGATGAAGATCAAATCAAGTTTTTGGATAATTTAGCTTTCATTGACTACTGTCAACACTTGGCAAACAATCGAGATGCCATTATCACCGCTGAAGCGGTAGAAGATATAGAAACCCTACAATTTCTGATCGAAAGAAAAATTTATTATTTCCAAACGAACTTGCTTTGCGGAAAAATGAGTATTCCTGATTACAAAAAGTATTTCGAGATCATGCAAGATTTACCTTTTGAGGTTTTTCAAGAGATTTACTACGAAACTCCGAAAAAAATTTTGAGGAGCGAAAAAAACAATGTTTTTTTACTTTATCACCAAAGAGAACAAAAAAAAGAAAAAACATTGAAGTAAGCTTTTCGCAATTCGTCCTTGCCTTTTTTCGTAATCCAAAAAAAATAAAAGAACCTATGGAGCTACCTAAGGGTTTTTATGCCAATGGATGGTATGCAGGAATCAAAAAAAATACGAACTCAAAAGATTTTGGTTTTATATTCAGTGAAACGTTAGCAAGTGCTTCAGGAGTTTTCACACAAAACAAATTTGTTGGAAACCCAATCATCGTGGGGAGAGAACACATCAAAAATGGAAAATTGCAGTGCATTGTAGTAAACTCAGGAAATTCCAATGTAGCTACCGGAAGAGAAGGTTTGAAGTTAGCTTACGATACTTGTAAGTGGACAGCAAAATCTTTAAAAATCAAACCAGAGGATGTTTTACCCTCGAGCACAGGAGTGATTGGAAAAAAGTTGGATTCAAAAGTCATAGAAAATGCTTGTTCTAAAATCCCTCATTATCTTGATCGAAAGCCTCTTGATTTTGCTGAAGCCATATTGACCACAGATCGATTTCCAAAAACAGGATATTATAGCAATGAAGCATATACAATAGCAGGTTTTGCCAAAGGTGCAGGGATGATTCATCCCAACATGGCAACTATGTTGGCATATATAATTACAGATGTAAAGATTTCTTCTTCTGATTTAAGAAGACTCATTCATTTTGTAGCAAACAAGACATTTAATCGGATTTCTGTGGACTCAGACACATCAACTAGTGATACTTTCGTTATCATGGCGAATGGCAAATCAAAGCAAGCTATTTCATACCCGATTGAAGAATGGAAAAAATTATTTTCTTTTACGAAAAAGCAATTTTTATTATTAATCAATTATTCGAACGAAGAAAATAAAGATTTACTCAAAGAAGTGAAAAGAGAAGTATTTCGAGGAATTCACTTTACAGAAGAATCAAAAGATTTCTTGCTTAATGTTTTGGGGTTAAGTATGCAGTTAGCAAAAAAGATCGTTTCTGATGGTGAGGGTTCAACAAAAATCTTTCGTGTGAATGTTCTAAATGCTCCCACAGCGAAAATTGCTGAAAAAATCGGAAGATCCATCATCAATAGCCCTTTGATCAAAACTGCCATATTTGGAGGTGATCCTAACTGGGGAAGATTTTTAATGGGGATTGGAAAGGTAGTGGATGCTCATTTTGATATTTCGAAAATCAAGCTTTATTGTAATCAAAAAGAGTTTTATCCCAAAATCATGGATTTAGAAGAAATGTCTGAGTACTTCAAGCAAAAAGAAATCTATATCGATATTGACTTGAACCAAGGGAATGCTAACGAAAGCTTTTGGGGTTGTGATTTAAATTATGATTATGTAAAAATCAATTCAGAATATACAACGTAAATGGGTTTTTTGTATTTTCTCAAGAGAAACAAAGTTTCATTTTTGATTTTGGTTTTGATCCTTATTCTTTATTTGTTTTTTCATTTTGTTTTGACTCATTTCATTCAGAGAGAAATTCTTTTTGTTTTGTTTTCGGGTGTGGTTTTGTTTTTACTTTTTACCATCAAGGATTACGTTTCATCTTATCATTTCGTTGGTTTCAATTGGGATGATTTGATGGGCTCGGAATTCCATCACTTTGAGTTTTTATCAGGAAATTTCTCTTTAAAAGATGTGATTGAGAAAATCACACCTGAGCTCATGATATGGTTAAAAATCCCCGAAGCAAGGCTTTTCATTTTGAATCCCGATCGTAAAAGTTTTACGATGTATCTTTACCATAAAGGAAAAATAGAAAATGTTCATTTAATTCCCAAACGCAGGATTTTTTATATTACGAAATTTGCTCGAAGATATCAAGAAATCATACATCTTAATATTACTTTACTTAGAGAAGAAGAAATAAGATTATTAAAAAAATTCAATGTATATATCGTAGTTCCTTTTTTTCATTTCAATAAGTTCATGGGTTTTATTTCTTTTCATCATCCAACCAGAAATCCCCATGCCAACAAAGCTTTGGAACTTTACGCAACAAAAGTAGCATTATTAATTCATTATGAAATCCTTAAAGCAAGAATGCAAAACATTACCCAATACGAAGAAGAAATCAAGGTTGCTGAGAAAGTTCGAAAAATGCTTCAAACATATCAATTACCTAACATACCTCACTTTGAATTTTACACATCAAACATTTATCCAGCATGCATCATGGAAGGAGTGCAGATAGAATCAGATTATTACTTAATCCTATTATCAACTCCGAAGGTTGATGGAGTTTCTGCTATGATATTGTCAGGAAAATTAGGATATCTTTATGCCTATATCCAACAAAACAGGGAAGCATTGAATCCTAAAAATATCCTTCAATTCTTGAGTGAAAAAAATGAATTGGATAACGATAACTATCCAATTGAAGCTCTTATTTTGAAGTTTAGTTATCAAAAAGATTATATCCTACCCTACTGCAAAGATAATCGAAGCTACTACTTTCGAAAATCCAAAAATAAGCTTTATCGAATAACGAATGAAGAAAAAATCTTTTTAGAAAAAAACGTGATTTATGAGCTGTTTTATAAAACACATTACTTATTGGGGATAGAATTTAAAGGACTTTGAGATGAAGAGTTATTGGAATGTTTTTGTTATCTATTTTGCAAGCTTGATTTTTTTCATTTTTTTATATTATAAGTTTTTTCACCATGAATTCTATCGGGAGCCGTTTTTTTATTTCCATGATAATAAAATCTATTATTCAGAAAAAGAATATTTAAACTTAAATCTCCAAATCATTGAATTTTTGCAAGAAATTGAACCCAATAAACTTCTTTTGATTACCAATCATCAAAGTTTAGTGGTTGATAAAGTTGCTTATAATTTTGAAAAGTTTATAAAAACATTTTATGTTCCCATCATTCTTAGTTTGATTCTTTTGTTCTATGGAATATGGTTTTATGAAAATCTACAGGATTTCTTTTTTTCTTTATTTTTCTTTCTACAGAGTATTTTTCTTTTTCTGTCATTATTGACTCTTTATTATCCTGAGGTTTTCTTTTACTTTCTTTTGTGGAATATCGTAACAATTCTGACAGTCATCTCTTATATCAACATAAATATACGTTTTTTGGGCAAAAGTATTAATACTTTTATCTTATTAATAGAAGCAATCATTTTTTTCTTTTTTTCTCTATTACTTTTGTTACAAGATGTTCCCATTAGACCAAGTGATTTACTGAACCTATATCAAAATAGCTTTTTTATTGCCTTCTTTGTCTTTTTGGTAGTTAATATAATACGGCTTTTCCAGAAAAACTTGGATCGAATTGAAAAACTCAAAATCTTGAGTTTTCTTTTTGGCAATATTTTTGGTGCCCTCCCTCTGGTTTTGTTTTTGAATTTGAAAAGTGTGAATGTGGTTATATATTTGTTTCTTTACTTTCTTTATCCCTCATTGATTACTTATAGTCTTTATCGAATGTATATTCTGCCAACACAAGTTATCATTACAAAGACCTTTGTATTTGGCGTATTTTCTCTTTTTTTCGTATTGTTCTACTTTCTTTTGATTTATCATTATAATGCCTCTTTTCCTGGACATTTGGAAAAATACAGAATCCTCTATGATTTGATTTTTTTAGCATTTTTGGTTTTAGCGATTGAGCCTCTAAGGGAAAGGGTATATCTATTTTTCAGAAAGAAGTTTTTGATTCCTGAAAAAAAATACATCGACTCTTTGATGAGGTTATCCAACATCCTCTCAAGAATATATCGTCCTGTTTTGGCACTGGAACTTTTTTTAAAAGAAGTTCAAAAGACTTTAGAAATTGATAGATGTTTTTTTTTATTTCCTGATTCTTACATTCCTTCTATGAAAATCGAAAGTAAGTATGTATTATCTCTTCCTTCATCAAATGTGATTTGGAGCTACGTTCAACCAGAGAAAATGATGGCAACTACTTATATTGTTTATTCAACTGGCAATCGAAAGCAACTCTTCGATTTTCTGTATCAAAATCAAATTCTCCTCATGGTGGGATTAGGAGAAAGACCTAATCTTACTGAGTTCATTAGACAAAAAGCTCTTCTTATAGTTAGTAAATTTTATAAAATTTTCAAAAGAGAAGAATTGGAAATATATCAAAAACTCCTAAGTCATCAAATCCCCAAAGCAGCCATCCTTTTTGGATTTCCAAAAGATCGAAATAAATTCCTTTTGAAAGAATTGCGTTATGTCCAAGAAGTAAGTAGATTAGCTTCTTTGTTATTAAAGAATATTTATAATTTATTTTTAGAAGTTGAAAAGCGAAAGAAAATCAGATATGTTCTTCATTCTGGGAAATTTCAGCGAAAATTAAGTGTTCATACGAAAAATTACCCAAATGGTGTTTCTATTCATTATGTGAATCAGCCTGCGTTGTCTGTTTCAGGAGATTATATTGATATTCTTTCTTTGGATAGCAATCGTATAGCAGTATTTTTAGGAGATGTGAGTGGTCATGGACTTGGAACAGGTTATTTGGTTAGCGCTATTCGCTCGATCGTTCATTACGTCATGAAAAATCAACAGTCACTAAGAGATACAATAAATTGTATCAATCTGTTCTTATCCGAAAGATACAAGGGATATGAATTTTTTACTTTATCTGCTTTTATCTTAGATGTCCCAAAAGGAAAGATTGAATTCATAAATGCTGCTCACTCTGGGATACTTATCAAACCTCCGAATGGAGATATTGTCAAACTGGAAAAAACTCAACGAATCCTTGGTCTTAATCCTATGGGGTATGAAACATATTTTTACAACATCAAACCAAAAACGAAAATATTTCTTTGTTCTGATGGAGTTTATGAAACCTTAGACGAGAATGGCGAATTTTTTGGCGAAGAACGTTTTCTTGAGTTCATAAAAAATAATCACCACCTACCCCTCATAGAAATAACAAAAAAACTTTTGGATGAGCTAAATGCCTTTCGGAATTCAAAAACCCCTCAAGATGATACATCATTTTTAGTATTAGAATATGATCCCCCACGAACCTTTTTAGAAACAATCTTGGAAAAAGTATTACCCAAGAGCTACGAGAAATGAAAGATTACTTAAGATCAATCGAAATTCGCTATCATGATCCAAAATACATTCAAACTGATCCCATTAAATTTGTGTATCGTTTTCAAAGTCCCTACGAAATAGAGTTGATTGCTTTTTTGGTTTCTCTGTTTGCTTATGGTAATGTTGTTGCGATGATGAATTTTTTAGAGCTGTTCCTTCAATTTTTAGGCTCAAATCCTACTGAGAGAATTTTGTCTTTTAAAGAAAACACTTCTTTCCCCTATCATTATCGTTTCCAGACAAGAAAAGATATCAAAACAACTATTCTTTTTATTAAAGAATTACTTGAGCGAAAAGATAAATTCGCATTTGTAAATTTATGGAAATATTCAAACGTAGATGAAAACATTTATGATCCCATTGATCGTTTTCGAAAAGAAGTTTTGAGTCTAATCCCAAAAAAGTATATTACAGATGGAATTCGTCATCTTTTTTGTTTATCAGAACACATGACTGTGGCAAAGCGATATTGTCTTTTTTTTCGTTGGATGGTGCGTAGGGATTTTCCTGATTTTGGGATTTATGATTTTATCCCACCGAAAAAGCTGATTTTTCCTCTTGACATTCATATTTTGAATTTTAGCTATCAAAACAGGATTATCGAAAATCCTTTTGTTTCTCGTAAAAATGCCATAGCAATTACAAAGTTCTTTGAAAAGTTTTCACCCGAAGATCCCGTAAAATATGATTTTTACATTACAAGAGAAATATTAAGTAAAAAGTTCTTTAAGTAAGGACTCATATGTATCGCATACTTTGTATTGGAGCACACCCTGATGATGTGGAAATGGGAATGGGAGGAACAGTGGCATTACTCACCTCACAAGGATATGAAGTATTAATTTTAGACCTAACAGATGGTGAACCTACACCTCATGGTTCTCCCGAAATCCGCTTAAAAGAAGCCCAAAAGGCAGCGGAAATCTTGAGAGCTCAAAGACTCACACTTGATATGCCAAACCGCTACTTAGAAGATACCATAGAAAA
This sequence comes from Leptospiraceae bacterium, assembly GCA_025059995.1. Classification (NCBI taxonomy): domain Bacteria; kingdom Pseudomonadati; phylum Spirochaetota; class Leptospiria; order Leptospirales; family Leptospiraceae; species Leptospiraceae bacterium. The sequence continues at coordinate 24,014 of JANXCF010000001.1, read as the reverse complement.
TCGAAAAAAAATTGCCAAAGTGATAAGAGAATTTCGACCTAACTATATCTTTGCTCCTTATTTTGACGATGCTCATCCAGATCACGTTGCTGCCTCAAAATTAGCGGATGCTGCAAGGTTTTATGCGAAATTGACAAAGTCAGATATTCCCGGTGAACCGTTTTACCCTCAAAGAGTGATTTATTACTTTCCTTTGCATATTCGACTACGAATTATGCCTTCTTTTTTGGTGGATATATCAGAATATCTGGAAATCAAAAGGCAAGCAGTTTATTGCTATGAGTCGCAATTTTTTTTATCCAAAAGAGAATCAATCCTTGAGCTACTATTTTTGGAAAACAAATACTGGGGTAAACAAGCGAATGTAGTTGCTGCCGAACCCTTCTTCCAAAAAGAAATCCCTTTATACAAAAAATGGCCCTTAGGTTATCAATGAAAAAAATATGGTCTTGACAATTAACTTGAATATCGAAATTTTGAAACATGGTAAAAACACAAGCAAAAGACACAAATCAAGAAATCCCTGTGCAAGCAGTTCCCGTAGATGAAGAAATAGATTTGTTTGAGATCATCCAAACCCTAAATAAGAAAAAAAAGCTGATAGGAATTACCACACTGGCATTTTTTGTTTTGGGTGTATTGATTTTCTTTGTTTATCCAAAAAAGTACAAATATGCTTTCATGGTTCAAGTCAATCCACTAATTATGGTTCAAGTCAATCCACTAATTATTACTTCTCCTGGTTTAAACTTGGGAATCAATACTGATGTGTTGATGAATATTCTGAAAATCAAGTATGATTCTAAAATCAATCCAAGAGTAAATGAATTGCCTTATAAAATTAAGTTAGGTCAATTAACTCAAGGTCAAAATCATATTCAAATTACTATTGAGGTAAGAAAAAAAGAAGAATTGGATCAAGTGATCAATGAGGTAAGAGGATATCTCAACAATTATCCATTGATTATTGAGAAAAAAGAAATATTAAAGAATTTTAAAGAACAATCTTTAATGGAACTTGAAAAAAGCATTAATTTGGGTAGAAAAATCACAGATACACTCTTGGCAGGAAGACAGCAATATCTGTTGGATTTATCAAGTGGTTCAAAGTTGAACTTTTTAGATTTGAAGAGTTTTGAGTTTCAACTAAAGCTAATCAATGAAGAAGAGTTTTTTGTGTTTTATTTACCAGAGAAGCCCGAAGAACCCACAGGATTAAATCCCCTTCTTGTGATTGGGAGTTCCTTGGTCGCAGGGTTGTTTGTGGGAATCTTTTTAGCACTTTTCATGGAATATTACGAAAAACAAAAAGGGACTTCCCCACTCTGAGGTGATGGTTTTTAAAAAAAACATAGTTAATGAAATTTTATGTATCACATAGTATAAAGGAGATAGAGGAAAATTTATCAAGGGTTAGGAAAGATGAGTGGGGGAGTCTTTCCATAAGATTTCGTGAGGAACTTGGTATACCTACCCGAGAGAGGGTGGTAATCACAGGGCATCAGCCGATACTTTACTATCCAGGTATATTTACGAAGTTAATACTGGCGTATTTGATTTCATGTCATATAGGTGGCCGCTGTTATTACATAGTTTTGGATGTGGATCAACAATTTGTTGATTGGAAGTTTTTATGGTTTCAAAATGGTATTTATCGGGAAGATTTTTTACTGAGCAATCCTAAAGAAGTTTTATTAAATCAAATCTTGCAAGGTGATTTTAAAAAAAAGCTTTTCGAAAAAATCCGAGAGTGGAGATTACATTTATATTCCCTTTTTGAACCAAGCGTAGTTCCCAAAATCCAAAAGGCATTAGATTTTACTGAAGAACTCTTCTCAAAAAAGAACCAACTTACCATATCCGAACTCTCAACAGGAATCAACCAATTTATCATGAAGGAATTGGGTTTTCATGTTCAACCTATCTATCTATCGAAAATCATCAAGACCCAAAGCTTTTTTTATTTGGTTGACTTTATAAAAAAAAATTATAAAATTTTTCAATTAATTTATAATCAAACATTAGATGAATTTCGAAAAAAGTATCATGAATATTTTTTTTCATATTTAAAAAATGATGAACTCCCTTTATGGAAGAGTGATGGGTATAAAAGAGAAACCTTAAAAGTCAATGATGATTTGAGTGAAATTCCCTATATTTTTCCAAAGGCATTTATGCTAAGCTTCATTATAAGAATGTTTTTGAGTGATTTGATGATACATGGAACGGGTGGAGGTTTTTACGACCAAGTTACAGAAACGATCATCGAAAGATTTTTAGAGCAAAAACCTTCTCCTTGTGTTGTGACAACATCAACGTTTTATTTACAACCAAAGGCTTCATTTTCTGTGGATTATCCTTCTGTAGAAGAAATTCGGAGAAAACTACGAAAATGGAAATTCAATCCCGAAATCTTTCTTGATAATGATTGTGAATTAAGACTGAAAAAGCTATATTTGATTCATCTAAAAAACTATCTTGACTCTCAATTCCAAAAAATCAAAAGGAATTATGTTTTCGATGATAGTTGGTTGAATCACAATATAAAAAATGAATATGTAGATTTACAAAAAAGAATCCAAGAATCTTCAGAAAGCTATGGGTATCACCTACATCAAGAATTTTTAAAGTTAAATCATAAGATGCATTTATATTCATTGGGGATCAAAAGAAATCTCATGAGCATGCTAAAAAAAGCTCAAGAAGCAGATTATCATCGAAGGATTTTTTTTGATCGAACTTATCCGATTTTTTATTATGATTACGAAAAAATTTATGAGCAAATTCGAAATGATTTCATATCAACTTAAATAGCTAACTTAACGTTGTCTTTGTATTTGACTACTTTAAATTTTATATACTCAAAAGGTTCTTCATTCCCATATTGAAAAACATTTTGTTCTAAATATTCATTTTGTAAGATTTTATTTTGAACTTTTGTGTCTAATTTAGAAAAAAAATCTTTCGACATGGAAATTTCCCCTTTACCAGCAATATCATTTAAACGAAAAGCACGATTTACGTTATTCCCAATCAAGGTATAATCAAATTTTTCTTCAAATCCAACATCACCGACAATAGTTTCTCCCATATCAAAACTGATTCCTGCAGGAAGCAGGCCATCTTTGAAAATTCTATTATGAATTCGTATGGCACAACTAAATGCAAAATTGATATGTTCTTCATTGAAGTATGCCAAGATTCCATCTCCTAAAACCTTGTTCACTCTTCCTCGGTAGGTTTGGATGATATCGGAAACAACAGATATTTCTTTATTTAAAACTTTAAATACAACTTCTGGGGATTGGGTTTGTGACCAATAAGTAAAACTTCGAATATCGAAATTCATTATTACTAAATTTTTTTTGAAAGCGTTGAATTTTTGAATTCTTGACGAAGAAATTTTCTTTGAAGGAATATTAAGTTTTTTATAAACTTTTTTTATAAATTCTTCTGTGTTTAAAGAACGGTTTTTTATCGTTTCATAAGATAACTCTTGGTTTTGATTTAGAATAGTTACTCCATATTTTTTTTCCAAATTTTCAATGAAATCATAAAGGTGTAGTAAAGAAGTAATGCTATGTTTTGCAGTAATATGAAAGATTTCTTGTAAGTTATCAGTATTTATTTCTGTATCCAAAATAGATTTTAAAAAGTCTCGGATTTCTTGAAGTATTTCGTTTCCTATTTTTCTTTCCTTCGAGTTTACAGACTTTACGTATAGAAGTTTTCCTGGATTTAGATTTGATAACATGTCTATGAATTTACTTACTAATTTTTCTTCAATGATGGAACCATGTTGGGGTAGGATTTTCGAAATAGGTAGTTCTTTTAGCTTATTGTAGGTATACATAGCTGCTTCTTTGCTATCAGTATAATATTCTAAGAAAAACTGAGCTCTTTGGATCAATTCTTCGTCTGCATAGAGCTTCCAGTTTTTGTCCAAAACGCCAAATATGTCTGAACTAAATAAAGTTTGGGTTTGTTCATCATAAGACATCATGCTTCCTGCAAAGTGCATGTAAGGAGTAAATATGAACCGAATTCTTCGCTTTGATTGCAAAACCAATACATCACCATCTTGAACACTTGCAATAGGCTTACGAATACCATAATAGGGTAGGAACAAACTTGTTCTTCCATGTGCAATGATAATCAAATCTGGAGATAGGTATTTCTCTAAATATGGTATCATTCCACATAAATCAGGATCCTGATGATGAACAACGATATAACGTATATTTTCTAAAGGACAAATCTGTTGGATTTTTTCGATCAGAATATCACGAAACATGGGATAAGCTGGACCGGGATCAAAAAGAACACTTTCATTTCCATGGCAAAGTAAATAAGAATTGTTTGAAAATCCTGCTTCGAAATCAGGGAAACCGATCCAAAATATATCTTCGACAACTTGTATTGGTCTTAGGTAATTCATGGTAAAAAAAGAGAATATTTTTTTTTCAATCCATTGTCAACACAAAAAAATGAGTTGTTAAAATTTTTGTTATAGAATTTATATTCTATTTCCGAATTTTTTTGTTGAACTGCATTTATTTACAGAAATGTTTGAATGAGAAAATTATAGAAAGAAAATTCTCATAGTAAAAAATGAACTCATGAATCAACAATTAAAGAAATCGTTAGATGAGTTAAAAAATGAATATCCAAGCTTTGAAGAGCAAATTTTTCTCAATGATTTTCCTCCAAACACCAAAGAAGAATGGTTAAACGAAATTTATAAGGTTCTCGAAAAGTCAGGCAAGCCAAAGGATTTATCAGCTATTTCATGGAAAACCTTAGATGGATTTGTAGTTCCTCCCTTTTATCGAAAAGAAGATTTAGAAAACTTGAAATTCATCTTAGATTATCCTGGAGTTTATCCTTTTACGAGAAGCAAAAAGTTTACTCAGAGTTGGGAAGTTGTTCAATACATTCAAGGGGAATTAGAAGAAATTCAAGAAAAGATTGAGCAAACAACAAGGCGAGGTGCTGATGCTTTATTATTACCTATCGGAGATCGTAACTACCCTTTTATTTTTTATGGAAGTTCTATTTCATTGAGTCAGTTTGCTGAATTGCAGAGTTATCTAAAAAACTTTTCGTTCCAAACTCATTTTGTGGGAAGTAGCATTGATTTATATCGACTCATAGATACGTATGGGGTGAAGGGAAATATTCTTTTTGATCCTTTTTTGGATTACCTACTTGATGAAGATGGTTCAATCTATGAAAGCGAACTTTTGGAGATTGTTAAGAAAAATCTTACTTCTCCTTTTGCTTTTATTGCAGTGCGTGGAGATGTCTTTCAGCATAGTGGATTACCACCTGCAATGGAGTTAGGATTTACCATAAGTGCTTTTGCAGAGATTTTAAATATCCTTCATGATGGCGGGATTCCCTTGGTGGAAGTTTTACCAAAGATTACGTTGGTTCAAGCAATCGGTTCACTTTACTTTCTTGAGATTGCCAAACTCAGAGCTACCCGAAGGCTAATAGCTTTTGTTTTGCAAGGATTTTCTGTCACTGATTATAAAGAAGGACCGAAGCAGTTTGCTGTGTCTTCTTTGTTTCATCATTCCATCTATGACATTCATAACAACATTTTGAGAAACACTCTTTCAGCGATGGGAGCTATTTTGGGTGGTGTTGATAGTTTGGTGGTTTTTCCCATCACTGCCGTAAATCAAACAGATGATGAATTTTCTCGAAGGATAGCCATCAACACTCAGTTGATTTTAAAATACGAAAGTCATTTTGATTACGTAGTAGATCCAGCTGGTGGTTCTTATTACATTGAAAACTTAACTGACCTGATAATGGATAAGGCGTGGAAAATTTTTCTCGAGATAGAAGATCAAGGAGGATTTCGTAAAGCCATTGAAAACGGATATATCCAAAAACAAATAAAGGATTTCCAAAAATCACGTATTGAACAAATCAAATCTCGAAGGGAATTTCTATTGGGTGTTAATCAATTTCCCAATCCAAAGGATTTTATTATCAAAGAATTTCCCACTCTACAACTCATGGGGAAATACAACGAAAACCACAATTCTACGAAAACCATCCAATTGTTTCGTGCTGCGACATTTTTCGAAGAATTGAGGCTCAAAACAGAGCTTCTATCGGAAGAAAAAGGTATTCCTTTGGTTCAATTGATTCCCTTTGGGAATTTGGCAATGCAAAGAGCTCGGGCATCTTTTATTTTGAATTTCTTTGGTTGTGGCGGGTTTGAGGTAGATGATCCGGGTGATCTCAAATCCAAGCAAGAAATCCTTGATTTCATCGAAAAATTCAATAACCCAAGAATCAAGACTTTTGTTCTTTGCTCGAGTGATCCTGAATATTTAGAAATGTTCAAGGAAATTCGTGATGTAATACTTTCGAAAGAGGTGCCTGTGATTGTTGCAGGATTACCCGAAACAGCAGATCAACTCAGACAATTAGGGATATATGACTTCATACACATTAGAAGTAATCTCTACGAAAAATTGATTGAATACCAAAAACTTTTTTTTAACTTATAAACAAACTCGAGGAGTTTTTATGAGACCTAATTTTAAAGAAATACACTTTCATAAAGAACCTTTGAAAAAAATCACCGAAGAAGAGTTTGAAGAACTCCTATACAAAAGCATTCCAAAGCCATGGATAACTCCTGAGAAGGTTCCCACAGTGGCAGTATATACCATAGAGGACTGGGAAGGCTTAGAACATTTGGATTACGTTGCAGGGATTCCTCCTTTTTTAAGAGGTCCCTATGCCACCATGTATACTCTACAAACGTGGACCATACGACAATATGCAGGTTTTTCTACGGCAGAAGAATCCAACGCTTTTTATCGAAGGAATTTAGCTGCTGGTCAAAAAGGGCTTTCGGTGGCATTTGACTTAGCAACCCACAGAGGCTATGATTCAGATCATCCCCGTGTTGTGGGGGATGTAGGAATGGCAGGTGTTGCTATCGATACTGTAGAAGACATGAAGATACTCTTTGATCAAATTCCATTAGATGTAGTTTCTGTGTCGATGACCATGAATGGTGCGGTGATCCCAACAATGGCATTTTATATTGTTGCTGCTGAGGAACAGGGGGTTCCGCCTCATAAACTTTCGGGAACCATCCAAAACGATATTTTAAAAGAATTCATGGTAAGGAATACTTACATTTATCCGCCTGAACATTCCATGAGGATTATAGCCGATATTTTTGCTTATACTTCCAAGAACATGCCGAAATTTAACTCAATCAGCATCAGTGGATACCATATGCAAGAGGCAGGTGCTACTGCGGATCTTGAGCTGGCTTATACCTTGGCTGATGGTTTGGAATACATCAGGACGGGATTAAAAGCTGGATTAAACATTGATGATTTTGCACCAAGACTTTCTTTCTTTTGGGCGATTGGAATGAATCACTTTATGGAAATTGCCAAAATGAGGGCGGCAAGAATTCTTTGGGCAAAGATCGTTAAGCAGTTTCAACCCAAGGATTCAAAGTCAATGGCTTTGCGAACCCATTGTCAAACCTCAGGATGGAGCTTGACAGAACAAGACCCATTCAATAACGTCATTCGCACTTGTATAGAAGCCATGTCAGCAGCTCTAGGACATACTCAATCACTACATACAAACTCATTGGATGAGGCAATCGCATTACCAACAGACTTCTCTGCGAGGATAGCACGAAACACCCAAATCTACCTTCAAGAAGAAACGGGAATCACGAAAGCAATCGATCCCTGGGCTGGATCATACTATGTTGAGTCCATCACTCACTTATTAGCTCGAAGAGCATGGAAATTAATACAAGAAGTAGAGGAATTGGGAGGCATGGCAAAAGCGATCGAGCAAGGACTACCGAAAATGCGAATCGAAGAAGCCGCCGCAAGAAAACAAGCCCGAATTGATTCCGGAAAAGACGTGATTGTGGGGGTAAATCGATTTCAAGCAGATAAAGAAGTTCCCATTGAAATCTTATCTGTTGATAACACAGCTGTTCGAAAAAGGCAAATTGAAAAGCTCAATAAGGTCAAAGCAGAACGAAATGAAGAAGAGGTCCAACAAGCATTGAATGCCATCACCGAATGTGCAAGGACAGGACAAGGAAATCTCTTGGAGTTAGCAGTGATCGCCGCAAGGAAACGAGCTACATTAGGAGAAATTTCTTATGCTATGGAAAAAGTTTTTGGAAGATACCAAGCACCCATTCGAATGATCAGTGGAGTATATTCATCTGAAATCCAAGAAAATCAAAGCTTTAAGAAAGCCAAAGAGTTAGTAGAGAAGTTTTACAAACTTGAGGGTCGAAGACCAAGAATCTTAGTTGCGAAAATGGGGCAGGATGGGCATGATCGTGGAGCAAAAGTAGTAGCTACCAGTTTTGCGGATTTAGGATTTGATGTGGATGTGGGACCTCTCTTTCAAACCCCAGAAGAAGTAGCTCGTCAAGCAGTAGAGAATGACGTGCATATCTTAGGAATTTCGAGCTTGGCTGGAGCTCATAAAACCCTAGTTCCAGAAGTGATTGAGGAGCTCAAAAAATATGGACGTGAAGATATCATTGTCGTGGTAGGTGGAGTCATCCCCCATCAGGATTATGATTTTCTTTATCGGGCTGGAGTGGCAGCTGTTTTCGGACCAGGAACAGTAATCTCCCAATCAGCCATTCAAATTATGGAAATCTTGCTTAGCACAAGAATGGAACCAACAAAGATATGAATTTAATCACACAAGTTCCCCCAACCATTAGTCCGTATCTTAAAAAAGAACAATATCGAAAAAAAGAATATACTTTTGAAGAATATATAGATGGGATTCTCAACGGCAATCGAACCATTTTGAGTAAAGCCATTACCTTGATCGAAAGTGAGAATCCCAAAGATATGGAATTGGCTTCGGAAATCATTAAGTTTTGTTTGAAAAATCAAAGAGATTCATTTCGAATAGGAATAACAGGTATTCCCGGTGTGGGTAAAAGCACCTTCATTGAAGCTTTCGGGTTGGAACTCATCCAGCAAGGACATAAAGTAGCTGTTTTAGCAGTAGATCCATCCAGTGAAAAATCCGGAGGAAGTATTTTGGGGGACAAAACCCGGATGGAGGAGCTATCTCGAAATCCCAATGCTTATATTCGACCTTCGCCTTCTCGTGGAACCTTGGGAGGAGTAGCGAAAAAAACACGAGAAACCATCCTTTTGTGCGAAACAGCAGGCTTTGATCGAATTATCGTAGAAACGGTGGGGGTAGGTCAAGGTGAAGTGGTGGTTCATTCTATGGTGGATGTGTTTCTTTTATTGATTTTACCCGGAACTGGCGATGAACTTCAAGGAATCAAACGTGGTATTATGGAAATGGCAGATGGAATCTTAATCACCAAAGTGGATGGAGAAAACATCCAAAAATCTAAAATTGCCAAAGCGGACCTTCAAAGAGCTCTACATTACTTTCCACCTTCCGAAATTGGTTGGACCCCACCAGTGATATTGACCTCCAGCAGGACCAAATTAGGTTTCGAAGAAATCCACAAAATGCTTCATGAATACGAAAGGCTAATAAAAACCACCATCCATCCCGAATCAAAAAGAAGCTATTTTGAACAAAAAAGAAACATCCAATCCCTCTATTGGTTTGATCAGTCTTTTTTTGAAAAGGTAAAACGGAGCGTGATTGAAAAAATCCAAGACGAGTATGAGGCTCTCAAAACACAGATCTTAAAAAACGAAATCACACCATTTGAAGCTGCCGAAAAATTGGTAAAAAAATACTTATCGTTATCTTTCTGAGAACTCTATTTCTTTTTTATTGCTAAAAGTAAATTTGATGTTCCCGGATAAAAATGATATCCAGTGCCGAAAGGAAGAGGTTTGATGTCTTTTGAGGTCTCGTAAATTTTTCTTAGTTCTGGTTGATATCGTTTTTGGAAAAGCTTGATTGGAGAAACATAATTTCCGTAAAACGTAAGTTGCCACTGAGGATTCATAAAAAAGCGAATAGGAATGCCAGAGTCATCTTGTATCACATAATGGCTGTTATCTAGGATGAATTTTCGTATTAATGAAAAATGGTCACTATGCATTAGATAAGAAGCAGATTTAATAAAAGTAATAAAAGGACCTTTCTTTTTTATGTGATCAAAGAAATACGAATGATTTTTCATATTCGAATCAGAAATGTTGATTTGAAAATACATAAGGGTGTGAATGGAACTCAAATCTTTTTTATTATTCTTAGGGACAAAATCAATACGAATACCCGAAATGCCTTTAGAAGAAGGAAAGTTCGAAATCTCATAAATGTTTGTTCGAGACATTTCAATGTATGATACCTTTACAATTTCATTTTCATGATATGCTAAAAACACAAACAATACTGGTATAACGCCATTTAGTTCTTTGAAGAAATCGATTTTCATATCATTTGTTCGAAAGAATGAATAATTCAAAACAGAACGAAGACTATCACGAATATGATAAAAATAACTCTTTCGATGTTCTTCTGAAAGTTGTTCAAGGTTAGGGATTTTTCCTACGGGTTCCAAACCAAAAAGAATGTATTCTTTTCCACATGGGAACATAAAACGTGCATTCAAAAAATCAGGACCACTAAAAGGATAAAAAATGACTTCTTCTTTTTTGCAAAGAAAATGAAGTTCTTTTTTTACCCATTCTTTCATTTTGTAGAAACGTTTGTTTTCTGCATTTTTCCATGCCTTTTTCATTTCTTCAAAATGGATTGCATAGGATTTACTATTGACGACTGTCCGATGAGGATTAAGATCTTCAAGAGGATGAATTTTACCGGCTAAAAGATTGGCTAGAAATGTTTGAGTTTCATCAATCTCGATGGTTTTAGGTTTTTCGGGGACTGGAATACCGACGCTTATTGTCTCGGGTGGGGTAGGAGGTTTTACATAGTTTTTTGAAGATACTTCTTTATGTTTGCAAGATAAATTCAGCAGAACCAAAAAAGCTACAATGAAATAAATGTATCTTCGAAAAAACATAAGAAGCCATAAAATTTAACTTTTTCTTTTGCGTCAATTAGAAATTGCCATAAGGAATTGACGCGTAATTGTGGTTTTTGCTATCCTGTACTTGCAATAGGAATAAAAAATGAGTCCAGTTCAGGTAAAAGAACAACCAAGGATAAAAGAGAAAGAGAAGCTGAAACGCCAAATCGGTTTATGGACGGCAATGTTTGTGGTAATGGCAAGCATGATAGGTTCTGGTATTTTCGGAAATACAGGTATCATTCAATCAGCAGTTCAAAATTCATATATGGTTTTGTTTTTGTGGTTTATAGGGGGCATCATCGCTTTGGCGGGTGCTTTGTCTTACGCAGAACTTTCTACTTTGATGCCTCATGCTGGAGGTGAGTATGTTTACTTAAAAAATATCTTTGGATTGCTTCCCTCATTTTTGACAGGTTGGGTTTCCTTCATAGTTGCGTTTTCTGCACCTGCAGCAGCGTCTGGACTTTTAGCCAGTGAGTATTTACACAAGGCTTTGATCGTTTTCGATCCCCATCACGAAATCACACACTTTTTTGACAAAGAAGAAGGAAGAAAAATCTTTGCAAGTTCTTTGATTGTTTTGTTCACATTAATACATATCATTGAAGTTAAAAAAGGAGGGTATATCCAAAATTTTCTGACTATCTTGAAGGTATCTTTGATTATATTGTTTTTGTTTTTAGGTTTTTCGGTGATCTTCCAAAACTCAAATTATCAGATACAACAAAACTTAAAAAACGATCCTGTTGCTTGGAATGGGATTGGATTAGGACTTCTTTTCGTCATGTTTGCGTATAGTGGTTGGAATGGTGCTACTTACTTAGCAGAAGAAATCCAAAATCCCGAGAAAAATCTACCTCGAGCTCTCATCGGGGGAACCGTGATTGTGATGATTTTATATCTTTTGCTAAATCTTTTGTATTACTGGTCAACACCAGCAACTGAGTTCGAAGGGAAAGAAGCCATTGCCGCTATTACCGCAAAAAACCTTTTTGGGAATCATGTGACCATTTTTTTCAACATTGGATTTTTCGTGATCCTTCTTTCGACAATTTCTGCAACCATCATGGTGGGACCACGAGTTTACTATGCAATGGCGAGGGATAATTTATTTTTCCGAGCGGCAGCTCACCTTCATCCAAAGTTTCATACACCCATCATATCGTTTCTGATACAAGGAATCCTAGCCATCATTTACATATGGAGCGGTACTTACGAACAGATCCAAACCTACATGGGCTTCGCTTTGTCTGTTTTTCCTTTATTATCTGTAATTGGTTTAATGTATTTAAAAAAGAAAAATCGAAACCTCAAAGGTCCTTACCAAACGCCACTTTATCCGTTATTTCCTTTGATTTTTATCATCTTTTCTATCATCACAATGGTTGTGAGCTTCATTGGTCGTCCCTTTGAATGTAGCGTTGCAATTTTGGCAATTTTGATGGGTATCCCCTTTTACTTGGTATGGACAAAATATGTTTTAAAAAACAAAGAAACGTAGTTTTTTTTTCGATGATATCTCTTCCAGAAAATGAACTGAATTGACGAGCAAAACTATTTAATTTATTTCTTGAAGATACCTGCTCATCGCATTATTCCAAAAGTATGCTTTCTTTAAAAGAAAAAATCAAAAAAGAATTATTAGAGAATTTGAATCCAAATCAAAAAATTGCGGTCCAACATCGTCAAGGACCTCTTTTGATTTTTGCGGGTGCTGGTTCTGGAAAAACTCGTGTGATCACCCACCGCATTGCATACCTGATACGAATTTATGAGGTTCCACCTGAATCCATTTTGGCTGTCACTTTCACCAACAAAGCCGCCGAAGAAATGAAAGAAAGGGTCCAGAAGTTGATCGGACCTTATTCAGAAAGAGTCACTATTAAAACCTTCCACGGCTTGGGATTACAAATTTTGAGGGAAAATTATGGCAAGCTAAATTTAAAATCCAATTTTAGTGTTTATGATCAAGCTTCTCAAAAAAGCTTAGCAAAACGAATCTCCAAAACTCTAAAACTCGAAGCTTCAGATTTTACAATAGGTCAGCTTTTAGAGAAAATCCATCGAGCTCGAGATGATTATTTAAACCCAGATGAGTACTACGAACAAAATCTAAACAACCACCAAATCGATGTGGTCTATCAATTCTATAAAGAATATATAAATGAGCTGAGAGCTAACAATGCCGTAGACTTTGGAGATTTGCTTTATGAATCCGTCAAGCTCTTGGAGAATTATCCTGAGTTGTTGGAAGAATACCAAGCTCGATGGAAATACCTGATGATTGATGAATATCAAGATACCAACAAGGTTCAATATCTCTTGGTGATGATGATTTCGAAGAAACACCAGAACATCGCGGTGGTGGGAGATGACGATCAATGTATTTATTCGTGGAGAGGAGCAAAAATTGAAAACATTTGGAACTTTCAAAAAGACTTTCCTCAAGCAAAAATCGTCAAGTTAGAAGAAAACTATCGAAGCACCCAACAGATTTTGGATTTAGCAAATAAATTGATACGCTATAACCAACGTAGAATAGAGAAGAAATTACATACTAAAAGTGAAGGGGTAAAGCCAGTTTTTTTCTCGGGTTTGAATGAGCATGATGAGATCCAAAAGATTGTTTTTGAAATCCAAAAATTAAAAAGCCAATGCCCTTTGGATGAAATGGCGATTTTCTATCGAACCAATGCCCAATCAAGAATCATAGAACAAGTATTAAGGGAAAATCGAATTTCTTATGTAATACATAGTGGGATTAGGTTTTTTGATCGAAAAGAAATCAAAGATATTTTGAGCTATCTGCAATTTCTCTATAACCCATATGATTTTGATAGTTTTGTCAGGATGATAGAAAATCCCCCCAAAGGCATTGGCGAAAAAACCGTAGAAAAAATTCAAGAATACGCAAAAAAACACAATTCTGATTATTTATTAGCTGTCGAAAAAATCCTCGAGGAGAAAGTCATAAAAAACCCTAAAAAGCTCCTTGAGTTTAAAGAAAAGTTATACGCTTGGAAGGAAAAAGTCGATAAGGTAGCTCTCTCAGATTTCGTTAAAACCATCGTAGAAGAAAGCGGGGTCATAGCCTATTACGAAAAGGATTTAAGTCCCGAAGGAAGCTCACGTATCGAAAACATAAGAGAGTTTATACAAAGTGTAGTGGAATACGAACAGAAAAAACGGGAAGCCAATCAAGAAATCACCTTACGTGATTACTTACAAGAAATTGCATTGTTGAGTTCCGAAGAAGTCAATTTCGATGAACACCATCAAAAAGGAATACAGCTCATGACCCTACACAATGCAAAAGGACTGGAATTCGAAATAGTGTTTATTGTAGGTTTGGCCGAGGGGATTTTTCCCCACTATTTATCTACCTCCGAAGAAGAAATCGAGGAGGAACGAAGGCTTTTATACGTAGGAATGACGAGAGCTAAAAAACGCTTGTATCTTTCCTACGCAAAAACACGAGACCGCTATGAACAAGTAGAAACCAATCAACCATCACGATTTCTCATTGAGATGGAACTCCTACCCAAAGAGGAAACAATAACTAAATCAGACTTCGAAGAAGTCGAAGAACCCGAAGGAAAAGAAAACAAAGAATATCGTATTGGTGATTTCTTCTTACACGAAAAATACGGGATTGGAAGATTAGAAAACTTAGAAGAAGTTGCAGGAAAAGTGATACTGACTTTGAAATTTCAAAACGGCTCAAAGAAAAGATTTCTTGCAGATCACTACTCAATAAGAAAAATATAAAGTATGAGGACAATCATATTGAAAATCATCAGCCTTTTATTCGTATCTTTCCCTTTAACAAGCTTGAGTTTTGACTTTTTTGAAAATCGTCCAAAACAAGGGTATGAACTAAAAAACTGGAAGATGCGGATTGGAGCGTATCCAACGAAAAATGCCAACCCGATTTATTTATCAGAAATAACCTCAGATATTCCTGGTTTAAAAGAATACAATTCCAAAGAATGGAAGGAAATAGATTTTCCCATAAAATACGAACGAATTTCAGCTGAAAAACCATTGGTGGCACTTTCGTTTCTGACAACCTTTAAATTATCTGAACTGAATCTTGACTATCAACATAATAAAATTAGTTTGCATATTCCTTACTTCACGATCATTTCAGATGTATATCTGAATGGTCAACTCATTGCCAGTTTTGGAAAAGTCAATTTTGAAAATCAAACCTATGAAAAGATGGGGTTTCGAAGGCATGCTTTAGTGGTATTGCCGACAAATCTTCTTCGCGAAGAAAATGAATTGATTTTCGTTGTTTATACCCTGTATCCTTATAATTTGAATGTAGAAAAAAAATTTAACGATGTTCCTTTTGAAATCAACTACTTCGAAGAACACATAAAAATTCATATTGAAGCATTTACCTTCATGCTATCATTTTTATACTTATTTGTGGGTTTATATCACTTACTTTTATACTCAAAAAGACCTAAAGAAAGATATAATTTGTGGTTTGGGCTTTTTTCTGTGTTCATTAGTTTTTATTATGTTACGAGATCAAACTATATTTATGTCCTTGCAGAAAATCTGGGTATAGATTCCTTAATGATTTTGAGGTTAGACTATTCTTCTATTTTTTTAACCTCTATTTGGGGATTATTGTTTTATGAAGAATTCCATTACCTAAGACTGACTTTATTTGCAAAAATCATTTCTTCTATAATTTTGCTTTATACTATCAGTGTTTGGCTAT
Source organism: Leptospiraceae bacterium (assembly GCA_025059995.1). Classification (NCBI taxonomy): domain Bacteria; kingdom Pseudomonadati; phylum Spirochaetota; class Leptospiria; order Leptospirales; family Leptospiraceae; species Leptospiraceae bacterium. Next base: position 8,262 of record JANXCF010000001.1, on the reverse strand, counting down.
TTGATTATTATGTAGCTTCTCTTGTTTTGAGTTATTGGCAGAAAACAACTCTTGTGATATTAGTTTATGCATTAGGCATAGTGGTTTATTATTCTGTTAAAAAAAATCAAGACTCGATTAGGCTCTTGATAGGAATGATGATTTTTGTATCAACAGCCGTTTTAGATATTCTTGGAGCCATGGGGATTGGTCTTTTTAACTATCAGTTGGCAAGGTATGGTTTTTTTGCTTTTGTGATTGGGATTGCTTTTGTCTTGGCAAACAAATTTTTACGGGTGTATCAAGAAGTGGAAGAGTTAAACGTTCATTTAGAGGAAAAGGTAAAAGAAAGAACAGCAGAGCTACAATTATCTTTAGATGAAATTAGAAGGCTCAAAGAACAACAAGATGGCGATTATTTCCTCACTTCCTTGTTGGTTCAGCCATTAATCTTTAATGATGTGAACTCAGAGGTAGTAGGAATCCAAACTTACCTTAAACAAAAAAAAGAATTCCAGTTTAAAAAATGGCATCGAGAGATCGGCGGAGATGTAATCATAACTCAAAGTATTAACCTCAAACAGAGACCTTATGTGTTCGTGTTTAATGGTGATGCCATGGGGAAATCCCTTCAAGGTGCTGGCGGTTCCCTTGTTGCAGGTGTGATTATCAAATCCATTCTGACTCGAACAATTTTGTATTCTGAGTATCAAAACCGATATCCTGAAAAATGGCTAAAAGAACTTTTTATAGAACTCCATAATGTTTTTGAATCCTTTGATGGTTCAATGCTTTTGTCAGGATTTTTGGGTTTAATTGATGAGCAAACAGGAACTTTATACTACGTGTATGCAGAACATCCTTATCCTGTTTTGTATCGAAAAAACAGAGCTGAATTTTTGGATCAGCAAACAGAATTCAAGAAATTTGGAACTCCCGGACTTGTGGGAAAAGTATACATTCTTATGAAGGAATTAAAACCAGGAGATATGGTTTTTGTTGGTTCAGATGGAAAGGATGATATTTTGTTTTCTCTTAATGGAAAAGAAGCGGTAAATGAAGATGAAACTTTATTTCTTCGAATAATAGAAGAATCTCAAGGAGATTTACAAAAGATTGTAGAAAACATCGCCTCCCGAGGAAAAATCATTGATGATATAAGCATTGTCAAAATCACCTACAAAGAAGACATACAAGATCAACCCCATCATCAAGATACCATAAGTAGCGAAATAAAATCCAAAATCCGAATGCTTCAACATAATGAAAAATGGAATGAACTTTTGGAATACATAGAAAGTTTAGAACAATCTTATCATAGCTCTCAGTTTTTGTATAAAGAAATGATACTGACAAACTACAAATTAGAAAACTACCAAAAGACTATTCAGCTCGGAGAAGATTATTTAAATGTATATCCCTACGATAATGATGTTTTGATAAGAGTAGCTCGATCCTATTTATTGAGTAAAAATTATAGCAAAGCCTTTGAGCATGCAGAAAGATTGTACATACGGGATCCAAATAATGTTTCCAATTTGATTCTCATGATAAATTGTTGCCATCTTCTGGGCGATAACAGAAGAGCAGTCAAAATTCTCAATCAACTCCTCACCCTCGCACCCGAAAAAGAAGAAACAAAAAAACTCAGAAAGATGTTGTTGGGATCTTGAAACTCTTTTGAAAACAATAATCCTTCAAAGAGACTCTAAGTTTTTCTATAAACTGGGACAGATCACGATCAAAAGAGTTTTGTATTCAAGATTCCTAACAAAACTCAAAACTTTATCTGGGTTCAAATCATAAGAATAAGCAAGTAAAACCGATGCCGAGAAAAAGTTCGTCTAAAGAAAACGTTTCTTTTGAAAGAACTTTGGGTCAAATACCCTCAAAATTGATTGACTTCTCTTCAGTAATTGGGTGGGAAAATCGGATCTTTCTGTAATACGATGGGGTTTCGTGATGGAACCAAGACATGAGCTCCGGAAAAGAAACTTCTTTTGACAACCCCTCTAAAGTAGAAAAAACATTTTTCAAAGTAAAAAGCTCTTCTCTTTTTTGTCGTTAATGCTCGTTGATTCTCGTGATGGTGAGGGGGATGCTACTTGAATACTTAATTAAGTTTAAATAATTAACCTGTCTTTCTGAGTCAATTTATTCTCTTTAATTCCTATTCGTTCAAATAGTTTTCTCTGCCAATCGTTGTCGTTCAAAAATAAAACATGATGTTCTTCATACTCTATTTGTTTTTTGGGATCAGTTTTCCCTTTTACTAAATTTATATATGGGGTTATAGAGAGAATGTAAGAATCTAAAGTTATGTCCTTTCGTCCAAGTTTGTTTTCTATGTCTTTGAGAACATCTTTAAATTTGATTTTCTCATGATCTAAATCTTTTTCATGTTCTAATCCCTTTGGATCGATAAAAACTATTCTTTGAATTTTCGTTCGGTTATCTAAGATCCACATAATAAAATCAGGATAAAAACCCGACCAATCAAGTTGAAACCCTATGCCAGAAAATGGATAATTCTTTAGAAGATATATTTCTTTATCTAAAAGATTATTTTTGTTATTTTCCAAATAATTTCGTAATCCTAAAATGAATTCTTTTTCACTTTCTACAAGTCCCGTTGGCGAAATGTTTCCTATTTTTTTATCTTGAAGAAGAATAGGGAGGTACAAGTGTCTATTAAAATAAATCCGTGGCAGTGACTTATTTTCATTTTTAGTGAGCTCATTTAGATTTTCAGCCAATTCCTTAATTTGTTTAATCAGGTCTCCTTGTTTTTTATTAATTTGTAAGTTGTAATAATACTTGCCTTCTGATTTTTCAAAGACAAAAAGTTCCAATTGTTCTACACCTTTCTTATATTGTATATTCTCTGTTTCAAATCTCTTTGCATGTTTTCTATAATATAGGTCAATGTATTTTTTTATCACTAATAATGCCATCTCTTCTATTCTCATTAGATCATTTTGAGTTTTTATCTCCAGCATTTCTGGTAAAACTTGAATTTTATATTTATCAGATAAAAGTAATTTTTTTAATATTTCTTTTCTTAAGATCAAATTCCAATAGCCTCTTATGCTTTTAAAGTTATAAATTTCTTCCCATATTTTCTCCCAGTTTAATAAATCTACCTTATCTTTTAAAGTTAGTTTCTCTTCTGATTTTGCTTTTATATACTCTTGCTCTATACCTCCTTTTTTTCTTTCTTTTGATGAATATGCTGATATCTTTGGTAAAAGGTCTATTGTGAAATTAATTTTATCATCTAGCTTGAGTTCTATAATTTCCTCATCAACAAAACTTTTATCCTTTCTTTTTGTGAGAATGTAAAGCTCCTCCCATTTTTCTTCATGTTGAAATTCTATGGGTATCTTTATTGTTACAAACTCAACTTCTTCTTTGTTTATTGTATCTAAAAATATTTTTAAGTAATCTGCATTGATACTATAAATATTAAGGGTTTCTAATAATTTAATATTATTTTTTAGATTACTTCTTGTAAGAGACATGTCTTTTCCTTTTAGTCTTACTCCTCTACCAAATAATTGAATGATCTGTGTTCCTTGCTCTTTACCTATATTAAGGAGTCCCATTGAAGATACTCGCCAGGTATCCCAACCCTCAATAAATTTCTTGGAACCAATAAGGATGTTTATGGAAGAATTTTCTTTTTTTATGGAGTCAAAAAGAGAACCTGATATTGCATCTTGAAAAACTTTCATGCCTTTTTCTTCTATTTGCTCTTTAAATTTTGAGGTAGAGCCAATATTTATTACTCCAAAATAGTTGTTTTCTGCTATTTTTAATCCAAATTCTCCCGCAGCATTCTTTATTTCGTATATTCCGAATGCTCCTTTCCCACCGAAGACTTTTTTATATAAATCATCAATATCAAACTCTTTCTTTTTAAGGTAGTTAAATTTATTTTCAAAGATATCTCGATTATCTTCGTTAATCAAACCAGTTTTTCCAGTCAGAATTTTATTCGTCTTTTCTTTGACCCAATTTTCATCCTTAATTACTCTTCTTATAAACTCTAAAAAATGTCAATGCATGAAATCTGCTTTTGATTTTTTTAGATTTTGCACAATAGAATTACTTATTCAAATGTCTAAAAATTCCTTTTCTTCAAGGGAAAATCCCGACTTTTAAAAGTTTGAAAAGGAGTTGATAAAGAGTCTGAAGAGGAGAGGGTTATAAGGAAGGTAGCGGCTTACCATTAAGTTTTTTTCTTTAAGTAAATTTTCAGTAGAAGCTTAAACATCTTTCCATGATTAGGATATCTAAGGTGTAAGAGCTCATGAACTATTATGTAGTCCATCTTTTCTTGACTTTCTTTTAAGATACCGGGATCGAAGGTGAGCCTTCCTTTACTTGAACAACTGGCAATTTTTTTCTTCATGGGTCTTAGGTGAATAGACATAATCTTATTAGCAACACCTATCTTTTGAGCCCACTTGAGGACATAGGATTTAAAGCTTTCCCTCGTTCTTTCCATGTATCTCGAATCTTCGGGATAGCTTTTCTCTAAATACATCACTAAACCCTAAAATTCTCAAAAGAAGATTATATAACTTTTTTGAATTTGCTTCTAAGTAAAAAAATGAGCCAAAAAAACTTAGCTGTTTAAATTTAAAGTATGAGTTTTTTGAATTTTCTTTTAAGATTTAAGATTTTCATTTATTTCTTCTGATGTTAACACATTAGCTTTTTTCATATCTCAGAGCTTCATAAATTTGACTGAACTTTATCATCATGCAATTCCATAAATTCAATTTTCAGGCTTAGTAAATTCTCTATCCTTTCTTAATTTCCTTCTTCCTTCAAGGTATCAATAATTTTTTCAAGAATAGCGCTTGCTCTTTCTGGTTCAACAATTTTATCTAAAAGTGCGAGTATTCTTTTCTTTATTTCTCTTTCTTGAGCTTGATTACTTTTCCAGTAAGGATACTGATCCATTATAATTTGGCATTCCCTTGCATTCTCTTTAGGGGTCTCTACCTGTTCCTGCTTTAGTATCCAATATATGGTGAACTCATCTTTTTTCATACCCTTTGCGATCTGTTCTTGTCGAGAATGATTTATCTCATCTAAAATTTTTTTGAGTTCTGAAAGAGCCTCCTTAGTGGTAATCTGCTTATTTCTAAACTGACTCATTATTTTTTCCGCCCTTTCACCTATGGATAAGAGATAGGGGAAGTTATGACCTTCTTTCTGGATGTGAACAGCTATGCTTTTACTAAGATTAAAGACCTTTTCTTGCTCTGATATATTCTTTTCTTCAAGTATCTTAATGGTATGCTCATTAATTTCATAAACCTCTAAGGCATCTTTTATCTCACTTTGCTTAACATTCTTTCTAAGTAATTCTTCGATCTTGGTTGTAAGTGCTTTTTTAATTTTTACTGATGGATCGTAAGCTTCGAGGACAATCTTATATATCCTTGTAAGAGTTTCCATATCAGAAAGGTAAGGTCTCAAGAACTCATCAGGAGAAAGGATGTTGTAAATATCGTTTAGCTCTTTAAAAAAACTATAAAAATCCTCTCTCTTTTCTTTGTCTGAGAAATAACCAAGAATGAATTCAACTTTCTTATCCTCAGGTACATGCTGTCGTAGGTATTCAAGATATTCTGTCTTTGCCTCTTCAATTAATTCTAAAAACCTTTCTTTCAGAACCTCAATATCTTTTATAATTCCTTCAATATCCGTAGAATCAAAAGCAAGAGCTTTTTCAAGCCTTTCAAATATCCCAATAAAATCAATCACAAGCCCAGCAGGTTTCTTTCTACCTTCTTTGTCTTCGTAGGGTCGATTTATCCTTGCAATTGTTTGTAAAAGCACATGATCACGCATGGGCTTATCAAGATACATTGCATAAAGCACAGGAGCATCAAAGCCCGTAAGCAGTTTATTCGTCACTATCAATATTTTTGGCATCGCTTCAGGGTCTAAGAAGTTTTTTCTAATGCGCTTTTCTTCCTCCTCAGAGAGATGATATCGAGCCATAAATTCTGGATCATTATAATGAGGGCTGTAAATAACCTTTGAGTAATCTTCTGGCAAGTGTTTGTCAAGTTTCTCTTTATAGAGGGCGCAGGCTTCTCTATCCACTGCTACAACAAAGGCTTTATAACCAAGGGGCTCAACATATTCCTTATAATGCTTTGCTATATACTCTGCTACTCTTTCTATTCTGTTTACGCTTTTGATAGCATTTTTAAGGTTTATAGCCTTATCCAGCAAGCTATTAAGTTCTTCAATATCACTTAATCCCTCTGTTTCCTTCAATTCAAAAAACTCTTTTTCTAAAAGTTCCTTATCAATCCTAAGTTCATTAGGTGCAAGTTTATAATGAATGGGGACAGTTGTCCCATCTTCGATGGACTCAGCAATGCTATATTTATCAAGATAGCCTTTGGGGGGATCCTCTCTTCCAAAGATTAAGAAGGTGTTTTTGCCACGAGATGTTTTGTCTATTGGTGTGCCTGTGAATCCAATATAAGTAGCATTAGGAAGGGCACCCATAAGATAGTTTCCTAATTTTCCTGAAGTAGTCCTATGAGCCTCATCAATCAAAACAAAGATATTATCCCTTGTGCTCATCTTTTCAGGCATTCCCTCAAACTTATGTATCGTAGAAACAATCAACCCTTTTCTTTGTTCTTTTAAGATTCTTTGCAGGTGCTTTTTGCTTTCAGCAACTTCTACATGCTCTATACCCACAGCTTGAATATTTCCAAAAAGCTGGGATTCAAGCTCGTTTCTATCAACAAGCATAATCACTGTGGAGTTTTCAAAAACTGGATCTTCAATAAGTTTTTTAGCTATAACGATCATCGTATAGGTCTTTCCAGAGCCCTGGGTATGCCAGATAAGACCACGCCTTTTTTGTTTATCCTTTGCCCTATCAATGACCCTTTCAACTGCCCTCATCTGGTGTGGTCTTAAGATTACTTTTTGCAAAAGTTCATCCTTGCGAACAAAAAGAATGTAATCAGTGATAAGCCTGACAATCCTTTCTCTATCAAAAAAGGCTTTTACGAGTGATTCAAAATCTCCCCGTAATTCTTCTTTCCAGTTATAGAGGTTTTTTGAATTTGCATTCCATGTAGAGCCGTAGAGGAATTTAATAAGATGGGTAAGGACAAGTACCTGCTCAACGGCTAAAAGCTCGGGACATTCTCTATGGTATCTAAGCACCTGCTCAAGAGCAATATCCATTCCCTGAAGCACATAAGGAGCTTTTGCTTCAATAAAAATCACAGGTATGCCGTTGATAAAAAATACTACGTCCTGCCTTATAGACCTGATGCCATTTGTGAATTCAAACTCTTCAGTAACATGAAAATCATTGTTATTGATGTTTTCTGTGTCAATAAGGCGTATGTTTCTCTGTCTCTTTTCACTTTGTATATAAAGGCTTCTAAGCCCTTTCAAGAATTGCCAGACCGTAAGATTTCCTTCAATATCTGGTCTTACTCCTTTAAGCTGTTTTAAAACCTCTTTTGCCTCATCGTCAGAAAGAAAGGGATTTAGTGATTTGATTTTAGAAAGGAATATGTTTTCTAATATGATTTGGTTATTATCAAGTCTTAATTTACTAAGCTCATCTTTGCTTATGTAATGCCATCCCGTGTTCGCAAAATTATATTCTGTCTGTGCCTCACGAACATAACTTAGGATGGGATTCTGAACCGCATATTTTTCAGAACCGAATTTCATAATTATTCCATGCTGCTTTTAACTCTTATCTTACCACTCATCAAATTATGTAGCATGCTTTTAAATAAATTCTCAAGTGCTTTTTTCTTTGCTTCTTCTTTTTGAATTTTATCATCAATGGTTTGAAGAATATGAGCGATTACTTTCTGTTCTGGGAGAGGAGGAATAGGGATTAAAAATTTACTTATTGAATATGTTTGTAAATTTTGAAATATCGCTCCAAATGCTAATTGTTTATATAATGATTTAGAGTAGTCGAAATAATAAAAAATAAATTCATCATTAATTTTTGTCCTATCTAAATCAATCAATGCAGCGAAACCATCGTGTATACAAGCATCAATTCCCAATATACAAGGTGTTCCTGGATTACCACTAACTTGGATTATTACTGTTCCTTTAGGAAGGAATCTACTTTTTTTCGCACCTTCAAGAGTTAAATAATCTAATCTTGGAATAACATATTTGTAATCTCTTGTAACATCTTGAACCATTAACCTTGGGATATTACCACCATAAAATTTTGGATCACCTTTTGGTCTTGGA